>NZ_LJTB01000013.1:0-90668 GCF_001306895.1 Pseudoalteromonas sp. UCD-33C
CTAATCTTATGGCGTGAGGCCCGAAGGTCCCCCACTTTGGTCCGTAGACATCATGCGGTATTAGCAGTCGTTTCCAACTGTTGTCCCCCACCATAAGGCATATTCCCAAGCATTACTCACCCGTCCGCCGCTCGACGCCAGAGGTGCAAGCACCTCTTCGTTTCCGCTCGACTTGCATGTGTTAGGCCTGCCGCCAGCGTTCAATCTGAGCCATGATCAAACTCTTCAATTAAAAGTTTTTTGAAACCAAAGTTTCGTGCTCAATGAATTCTGTATAAATTGACTATATAGTCACTCATAAGAAATTGAGACTCTAAATTTGTTTGCTCCACTTAGTAAACTAAGTTTCGCTGTTAGAACTCAATCTGTACGAGTGCCCACACAGATGATTGCTTTATATTGTTAAAGAACGTTTGAGATACTTTTGCGTCTCAAGGGCTGTGCATTCTACGCAAGCCGTTATTTTTGTCAACACTTAATTTTGAGAAAAGTTTATTTTTTCAAAACTCAGTCTTACTTGACTCAACCAACTCGTCGTTTTGCTTTTTTGTAAGCAGTCCGCCGTGTCGGTGGATGCGCATTATAGGGAGATCCGAATTGAGATCAACTGTTTTTTGAAGTTTTTATGAAAAAAATGACTGTTCGTGCAAAATACGACCGAAACGGGTAAAAATAGCACTAAAAAAGGCCCTGAAGGGCCTTTTAACGTTATTTTACTATGAGCTTCCAACCTACTTTTGCTTGTAGCTTGGACTCTAGTTGCAGTTCACTGGCCATTAATGGGTGATATTTTAACCAATCACCATCAAATGTCAGTGTGAGGGTGTTTTCATTAACACTGAGATCAATCGTTGGTAGTACATCATCTTGGCGACGCATTGATAAGATCACAGCGATCCGTACTACCCTTGTTAAGCATTCAGCGAGTAGTTGATGACAACCCAAGTGAGCAAAACTGTTTTTAACAAGATCAGCGCGATGCTCACAAGCAACAGCGGTAATTAGTTTATGCTCAGATTGCGAGAAACCTGGCATGTCAGTGTTTTCTATAATGTAAGCTGTGTGCTTATGATAAAGCTTGTATTCTATTAGTAAGCCAATCTCGTGCAATTTTGCTACTGTTCTTAGTAATGCAATTGCATTTTCATCGATTGATTGCCATTGCCCCATCACGCTTTTAGCCAACTGCTCCGCAAGTTGCGCAACCCGACAAGCCTGTTTTTGATCTACATGATAACGATTCATTAAACCATCAACTGTACGCTTGCGTATGTCGTGGTTATGAAGCTCTGGCACCATGCTATATAAAACACCTTCACGCAATGCACCGCGAGCAAGACCCATTTGTTTTATATCTAATGATTCAAACAAAGCAATTAATATAGCGAGGCCAGAAACAAACACTAGACGACGCTCTTCACTCAAGCCTGGAAGCTCAAGATCAGCAATCGTTTCAAATTGCACTGATTGCTCTTTAATAGCGATAAGTTTATCAAGCGTTAAAAGCTCATCTTGGTTTTGTGCAACCATGATTTCTTGAATCGCTTGCACTGTGCCTGACGCACCGCTCGCAATTTGCCATCCGGTTGCTTGGTATTCATCGACAATTTCTGCAACCACTTCACTTGCAGCTTTAATTGCAGCAGCAAAGTTTTCGTTACTGAGCTTTTGATCTTTGAAGTAGCGTTCTAGGAAGGTAACACAGCCCATATGCAGGCTTTTATAATGCAGTGCATCAAAGCCCTGACCGATAACAACTTCGGTACTGGCTCCACCAATATCGATAACCAGTTGTTTACCGCTGCAAGCTGAGGTATGAGCCACGCCTTTATAGATTGTCTTAGCTTCTAGCTCACCACTGATAACATTGATTTTATGACCAAGGATCTGTTCAGCTTTATGCTTGAATACATCAGCATTGCTAGCAAGACGTAAAGTTGCGGTCGCAACAATTGTGATGTTTTTCTGTGGTATGTCTTGCAGACGTTCAGCAAACAAGGCTAGGCATTCCCAACCTCGTTGCATGGCTTCAGTGCTAAGGACGTTGTTTTCATCAAGCCCTGCAGCAAGCCTTACTTTACGTTTGACTCGACCGATCGTTTGTAGACCGCCAGCAATCGATTTAGCGATCAGCATATGAAAGCTATTTGATCCTAAGTCGATTACTGCATACACATTTTTTTGCGGTTGAAGTTGCCCCACCGTTCAAAAACCTCTAGTTACTACTAAGTCTTCAACAACGGCCGTTTATTACGACCGTGATTTCTGGTAACTATTATTTGGTCGACGTCCGTTGTTATTACGATTACGTGGGCCTGTAGAATAGTTCCGCTTTTTCTGAATAGTAGGCTTAGTTAAATCATCAAGCAATGCACTTTTATCATAATGTGATAATGGAATGCTGTGTTCTATATATTGCTCAATTTCGTGGAGATTATAGGCATACTGTTCACAGGCAAAGCTAATAGCGTGTCCTGATGCACCAGCACGTCCGGTACGACCAATACGGTGTACATAGTCTTCACAATCATCTGGCAAATCAAAATTAAATACATGACTTACTTCTGGGATATGTAAACCACGAGCTGCAACGTCTGTTGCTACTAAAAAGTCTAAATCGCCTTTGGTAAATTGAGCCAAAATTGATTGACGCTTTTTCTGGTTTACATCACCGGTTAATAATCCAACTCGGTGACCATCGGCTTTCATCCATGCATAAACATTCTCACAACTGTGTTTCGTATTTGCAAACACAATCGCTTTATCTGGCCATTCTTCTTCAATTAAAGTTAACAGTAACTTAATTTTGTCATCTTGTGATGGATGGAACAGCTCTTCTTGAATACGCTTACCTGTTTTTACATCAGGCTCGACTTGTACATGCTCTGGGTTAGTCATATGTTCAAACGCTAATTCCTGCACGCGATAAGACAAGGTTGCAGAGAATAATAGGTTTAAACGCTCAGACGTTTCTGGCATACGTCTAAACATATAACGAATATCTTTTATGAAGCCTAAATCGAACATACGATCCGCTTCATCAAGCACTACAACCTCGATTTCATTGAGGGTATAACAGCCCTGTTTATATAAATCGATTAGGCGTCCAGTAGTGCCAATTAAAATATCAACGCCTTTTTCTAGTTGTGCACGTTGTTTTTCGTAATCTTCGCCACCATATACTAATCCTAAGTTAAGATTACAGTGTGGCGCTAAAATTTTTGCATCTTTGTGTATCTGAATCGCCAGCTCCCTTGTTGGGGCCATGATCAGGGCTCTTGGATGTTTACTAGATGCTTTGCTAGATTGTAATAACCGATGGCACGTGGCAGTTAAAAACGCCAACGTTTTGCCCGTACCTGTTTGCGCTTGGCCCGCAATATCGCGGCCTTCACAAATAAAAGGTAGGCATTTCGCTTGAATGGGTGTGCAATATTCAAACCCATTTTCGGTTAAACCGGCAACCACTTCCGGTGCGATAGCAAAGTCTGAAAACTTTTTATCGGTCAAATGTGTCTTAGTCATAGCGTTTAAGCATAACGTTTAAACTTGCAATAAGAAACAAGAGTGTTTAAATACGCATTAAATATTTCGCCTAACTAATCGGAGATCGCAATGAGCGAGAAAATTATTCAATTAACTGACGATAGCTTTGAAGCTGACGTACTACAATCAGACAAACCTGTACTTGTTGATTTTTGGGCTGAATGGTGCGGACCTTGTAAAATGATCGCCCCTATTCTTGACGAAGTAGCTGGCGAGTTTGATGGCCGAGTTACCGTTGGTAAACTTAACATCGACCAAAATGCAGGCACACCACCAAAGTTTGGTATCCGTGGTATCCCTACATTACTTCTTTTCAAAGATGGTCAAGTTGCAGCAACTAAAGTTGGGGCACTTTCTAAAACTCAATTAGTAGAGTTTTTAGAAAACAACATCTAATGAAAATATAAAAAAAGGGCTTTTTGCCCTTTTTTTAGCTTTATTTTGTTTAAAGACTGGACGCCTTGCTAGTGACCTGCTAGTTTATAAAGCCAACTAATCCTTAGTTATACCAACAAACCTCACTCATGTATCAAACGATGATTTTGAGTATGACAATTGTAATAAAGAACCCACCAATATGCATTTACGCGAATTAAAAGACAAGTCTATCAAAGAGCTTGTAAACTTAGCTGAGTCCATGGGGCTCGAAAACGTAGCCCGTTTAAGAAAACAAGACATTATTTTCGCCATCCTTAAAGCGCACGCTAAAAGCGGTGAAAATATCTATGGCGGCGGTGTACTAGAGATCTTACAAGATGGTTTTGGTTTCTTAAGATCATCTGAAGCATCTTACTTAGCCGGCCCAGATGATATTTATGTATCACCGAGTCAAATCCGTCGATTCAGCATGCGTACTGGTGACTCAATTTCAGGCCTTATTCGTCCACCTAAAGACGGTGAACGTTACTTCGCACTATTAAAAGTAAATGAAGTAAACTTCGACAAACCTGAAAATTCTCGCACAAAAATCCTATTTGAAAACCTTACCCCACTGCACGCAAACGAACGTTTACGTATGGAGCGTGGTAACGGTAGTACTGAAGACATCACAGCACGTGTACTTGATTTAGCCTCACCAATTGGTAAAGGCCAACGTGCACTTATCGTTGCGCCGCCAAAAGCCGGTAAAACGATGCTACTGCAAAACATTGCGCAATCAATCAGCTATAACCAACCTGATTGTGAGCTAATGGTACTTCTAATCGACGAACGTCCAGAGGAAGTTACAGAGATGCAGCGCCTTGTAAAAGGTGAAGTAGTTGCTTCAACGTTTGATGAGCCTGCAAGCCGTCACGTTCAAGTTGCTGAGATGGTAATTGAAAAAGCGAAGCGCCTGGTTGAGCACAAAAAAGACGTGGTTATCTTACTTGATTCAATCACACGTCTTGCTCGTGCCTACAATACCGTAATCCCATCATCAGGTAAGGTATTAACTGGTGGTGTTGATGCAAACGCATTACACAAACCAAAACGTTTCTTTGGTGCAGCTCGTAACGTAGAAGAAGGCGGTAGCTTAACAATTATCGCAACAGCTCTTATCGATACTGGTTCGAAGATGGACGAAGTTATCTACGAAGAGTTCAAAGGTACAGGTAACATGGAATTACACTTAAATCGTAAGATTGCTGAAAAGCGTGTATTCCCAGCGATTGACTTTAACCGCTCAGGTACGCGTCGCGAAGAATTACTAACCAAACCTGATGAACTACAAAAGATGTGGATCTTACGTAAGATCGTTCATGAGATGTCAGAAATTGATGCCATGGAATTCTTAATTGATAAGCTTTCAATGAGCAAAACCAATGACGAGTTCTTTGACTCAATGAAACGTCAGTAACTATTCCTAGTTTTTAAAAAATGCCTGTTTAATACAGGCATTTTTTTTGCGTAAAACTAAGGACATAACACCTTAAAAGTTATACTTTTACAGAATAAGTTTATTGGTAATTAACAGAAATTTGTTCTATACATTATAGGATTAAAGGTAAGGACTCCTCAATGACTCGCATTAAAGTAGCTGTAGCTCTATTCTTAATAAGCTTACTTAGTTGTATTGCTAGTTTTACCGTATTTGAATTATCTGCAGCAGCAATGGTTGTATTTGCACTAATTGTTGTCGTTCCTTGGCTTGCTTTGATTGGCTACGTTTATACGACTGAGCACAAACAACAAGATCACCTAAGTTTTTTTGTTTCTAACATTACTTCTGAGCAAGGCATCGATTTCACTTTCCGTTTTGACGAAAATGATCGTCAATTACCACAAGCTTGTCATGCCCTAAATGCAAGTCTGACGATGGTTGAGCACATGCTTGGCGAAATATACTCGTCATCTGCCCGCTTATTACCTATGGCTGACGCACTTCGTGATACCTATGCATCGATGACTCAAAAAGCCACCATACAAGATGCTCATGGTATTGATTTAGCAGATACCATTACCCGCACCATTGAAGTATCGAAAGAGCTAGATAGAAGTTTAGAACAAATTTTTAATTCAGTATCTGATGCCACCAAATCAGTACAACAAACCCGTTTAGACACAGATAAAAGCCAGGCGAGTCTTATCAAGCTTGCCGATAATATTAACCTCACCAGTGAGCAGATTATTTTACTTAAGCAAGATAGTGATGCGATTGGCTCAGTTATTGATGTTATCAATAGTATTGCCGAACAAACTAATTTACTTGCGCTAAATGCTGCTATTGAAGCTGCGCGTGCTGGCGAGCAAGGGCGTGGCTTTGCGGTAGTCGCTGATGAAGTAAGAAACCTGGCTGCCCGCACCAGTAAATCAACACAAGAAGTGCGTGAGATGGTAGCTAAAATTCAGCACAGTACAGAGCAAGCATATCAATTAATGCAAACCGCACTGAAAGAAACCGAGCGCACGGTTGAGCTATCTGAGGCATCAACTAAAGAAACCAATAAAATTGAACAAGCGATGCTAGAAATTAATGCGTTTTCTGAGAGTGTTCATGAGCAGGTGGCGATGCAAAGCCAAATGTCAGATGAAGCACAAACCAGTATTGATGCAATGGTTGAGCTCAATTCCGATGCACTTTCAAGTTCACAAATACAAGCTGTATCGAGTAAAGACTTGGTTCGCCTTGCCCATACCTTAGACGATAAGCTTTCGATGTTTCATATTACACCACCAGAAACCGATCACGAACAGCGCATCGATCGCTCACGCTTCGATACCAATCAAGAAATTGAAAAAATTCAAGACGGTGATATTGAACTGTTTTGATCAACCGAAGCATTATGTAGTTGCTCAAGTAGCTGAGCAACTAAGCTTGTTAAGTCAGTAAGCTTATCTTGCTTTAATGCCGACTCAAGTGCCATTGCACTCATCGCAACGTCATCTAACTCAAACATTTTAGCCGCGCCACCTATACGGTGAGCATCCTGCTGTAAATTAAACAATTCATAAGCTGCAAGGTGCTGTTGTATTAATGCGCTTTCATGCTCAAAGCTATTGATAAAGCTTGCCACTAAGTCACTCATATCATGCTGGGACTTAGTTGTGGCACTGTCTTTTTTGCAATGCTTAGCAAGTTGCGTGTAAAACACTTTTTTATCAATCGGTTTAGCAAGGTAACCTGTAAAACCAGCTTCAAGGTAACTGTCGATTTCGTGGCTAATTGCATTAGCCGTTAATGCATACACAGGCTGGGTAAAGCCACATTCTTGTAATAGCTTGAGCGCCTGTAAGCCATCCAATACTGGCATTTGAATATCCAGCAGCACCACATCAGGGAATTCCTTGAGACAATGCTCTACAGCTTGCTCACCATTTTCAACCGCAATCACCTCAAGGCCCATCGACTCTAAATAACGAGAAATTAAACGGCGGTTATCGGGATGATCTTCAGCAAGCAGCACTTTACCAGACAAGCCTTTTGTTGCTGGCTGGACATACTTTGCAAGCTCAACTGTTTCCGTGCTTGGTGTATGCTCTTTACACGGCAAGTAAAACGAAAATATGCTGCCTTTATTTAGCTCACTTTCAACACTGATATAGCCACCCATCATCATCGCAAGCTGTTGCGATAGGCTTAAACCAAGCCCGGTGCCCCCAAAGCGACGGCTGATGCTATTGTCGCCTTGCCTAAAACATTCAAAGATTTGCTTAAGCTGCTCAGCGTTCATACCAATACCGGTGTCAGTTACACGAAACCATACGCCTTGCTCCACTTTATAGACTTTTAACTCTACTTCACCTTGATTGGTGAATTTAATTGCATTCGCGCATAGATTTATAAGAATCTGTTTAATGCGGGTAAAGTCGAGCTGACTGTAAAACTGTTCGCCAAGCTCATTATGAAATGAAAAGTTAAGCCCTTTATCTTTGGCTTGACCACTAAGCATAGAATGAACATCAGTAAGTAATCGAACTAAATCACCTTCCTTTAGGCTTAACTCTAGCTTGTTAGCTTCGATTTTACTGATATCAAGTACGTCATTAATCAGCTCTTTTAAGTGATCGCTTTGTTTTTGAATAACAGCCAGCTCATCGTTTAACTGCTCTGGTTTATAATAACCATTCATAAGATTATCGGTTTGGCCTAGGATTGCAGTTAAAGGTGTACGAATTTCATGGCTAATATTTGCTAAAAACTGACTTTTAATTTCATTAGCGCTGCGTAGTTGATCTGCGGTTTCTTCAAGCTCTTTGGTTCGTTTAGCAACCATTAACGAAAGTTGCTCTTTTGCCCCTTTTTCAATGTTACGACGATAAATAGTAATACCCGTCACCACTATCATCACAAACAAGATAAATAGCATAATGCCCAACTGACGTTGTTTAGACATTTCGAGCTCTTGCACATTCTGTAGCTGCTTTAATTCAACAATTTCTTGATTAAGCTGACTTGCTTGGATTTGGCTTTGCAGCTCACCCATAGACTTTAATAATTTTAGACTTTGCTCGCTTTTAAAAGCGCGAACAAACTCATCAAAACTAGCGACGGCTGCTGCATAGTCACCCTTACCTGACTTAATCAGGGCCATCATTCCGGCGCCGTCTTGTACTCTCAAATCATCTTTATATTGTTTAGCCATAAAAACTGAGGTAGTCAGAGTGGCCTCAGCTTCAGTGAGCTTTCCTTGTAATAACTCGATTTTTGCTTGCGACAATAAGCCAGCTAGCTCTAATGTTTTATTATCAATTCTTTTTGCAAACTCAACGGCTTTTTCTGCATGACTTAAGGCAAGCTCTAAATCACCGGTGCGCAGATACACATTAGCAATATTAGCGTGGCGTGAAGAGAGAAAGTAAGCGTTATTTGTTTCTTGGTAGTAGCGCAAGGCACGCTGGTAGTAGTGTAAAGAAAGTTGATACTGGCCAAGCTCTGAGTAAGCCACTCCCATATTGCCATACGACTGAGCGACGCCATCTTCATCACCTAATTTTTGGAAAATCTCTAGCGTTTCTCTATACATATCAAGCGCAATATCATAGCTCGACAAACGAATATAAATACCCGCTATATTGTGTAAAATATCGGCTTTATCTTGCTCGCTACCATACTCTTCATATATTTCTTTCGCTTCTTTGTAATATTTAAGTGCTTGATCCATATTGAACATGTCAAAGTAAGCAAGGCCAATATTACTGAGTAAGTTTGCTTCGGCAATTGGCTCTGGTAGTTTTTCTGCAACGCTTAATGCCTTGCTATACGCAAGCACAGCTTGTTGCATCAAGCCTTGATAATAATAAGTGACGCCTTGCATTTTTAGACTACGAAAATAGCGATTTGGCGTTGCTGTAAAACTTGTTGCTTGCTCAGCCAATTGGTAGTTTTTCACAGCCGCCGAGAAATTACCTTTATCTAGAGCAAAGTCGGCAAGCTGCATGTATATATCGAGGCTTAGTTCTTGATTTGTCGTACTTTGGTTAAGCAGCTTTTTGGCAAGCTGTTGCTTTTCTTGCCATTGCTTGGATTGGCTAAATTGCTCAAGTAGCGAAGTGGATGCAAAGCTAGACTGCGAAACAAACAAACTACAGCTGAACAATAAAGCAGTGAGCAAGCTTACACGCAGTGATGTGAACATATGGCGAAATCCCTTAAAATCAACTTAGCCTGAAAATGAAGTTATTTAAGCTCGGCTAAATGCATTCCCTAGTATCTAAAAACATTAGCGTAGTTTCAAAAAAGCAGCTGTGATAGCGTATACCACTGTAGATTACACTAAAGATAGGCTTGCGAACAATGGTTAACCCACTGATTGATGAGATTTTTTACCTTCTTTTGGAACAGCCTATTTGGAAGGTTCATACGCTTGCCAGCGCACTTAGTGAATCAGGAAAAATAGAGCAATTAGACAATGACCCACAAAAAGATCTGTTTAAACGCAACTTTTTAGTTATGAATGGTCTTTATCAACTACAAGCACAACTTGCACCTGAGCAACAGCTACAGATTGCGTCACTTCACATTGAACTTGTTAGTAAGCAAACGGGTAACGCATTAGAAAGTCATGATCCACTACGAGATTACTATTTAGATTGGCAAAACTTTGATACAACGAGCGATGAAATAGATGCGTTGTTAAGTGATTTTTGGCAGCGTTTTTCGTCATTTAGCCCAAACAAGGGCATTCACTCATTACCTCAGCAGCAGCTATTAGAATTACAACAGGCGTGGCAGCTACCTACTGATTTTTCGGAAAAACAGTTACAAAAGCGTTGGCGACAACTGGCATTAAAACACCACCCAGACCGCCAAGGCTGTGCAACTGAGTTTAAGAAAATACAACTCGAATATGCGCAACTTAAAGCAAGCTGCTCATAACTCAACAATTTACCTGCTCAAACGTCGCGCACGGATCTTGCGTTTTTTAATATTACCTTCAGTCAATTTACGTAACGCAGGTTTTGCAGCAGCTCGCTCAACAGCAATAAAGGCCACATTATCAAGTACGTTAATTTTACCTACCTGATGACCGGCAACTCCCTCTTTGCCTGTTAATGCACCTAAAATATCACCGGCACGAATTTTTTGCTTCTTGCCAGCATCAATCATAATGGTTGCCATGGTTGGCTTATAAGCGGGCTTTTCTAGCAAGCTAAATGGCGGAATTGGTTCAGGGTCAAAATCACGCTCGTAGTGGTCGCCAATTTGTGCCACTTTAAATTGCTCAGCTTCACCATAAATAGAACATGCAATACCCTTTTTACCTGCTCGACCAGTACGGCCAACACGGTGTACATGGGTTTGTGGGTCATGCGCTAGGTGGTAATTCACTACCATGTCCATATCGTTGATATCTAAGCCACGCGCGGCAACATCCGTTGCAACAAGAATACAGGCGCTTTTATTAGCAAAGCGAATTAAAGTACGCTCACGTTCACGTTGATCTAAATCACCGTGTAAGGCAACAGCACTAAACCCTTCAGCATAAAGATCATCACAAATCTGCTGTGTTTCAACCTTGGTGTTACAAAAAACCACACAGCTTTCTGGTTGGAACTTCAACAACAACAGCTTCAATGTATTAAAGCGCTGTTTATTATTATCTAGCTTGTAAAAGTATTGCTTGATTGTGCTTTTTGTTTGCTCTTCTTCTACCTTAATCATTTCTGGGTTGCTAAGCACTCGCTCAGCTATCGCAGCAATTGATTTTGGATAAGTCGCACTAAACAATAATGTTTGGCGTTGGGTAGGAATGCACTCAACAATAGCATCAAGGGTATCCTGAAAACCCATGTCTAGCATTTGATCAGCTTCATCTAACACTAGGGTCTCGACATCATCTAAACGCAATGTGCCTTTGCGAATATGGTCATCAACACGACCAGGAGTACCAACTATGATATGCGCACCATGCTCTAATGAGCCAATTTGTGGACCAATAGAGACACCACCACATAAAGTTAAAACTTTAATGTTATGAATACCACGGGCAAGCTTACGAACTTCTTCAGCTACCTGCTCTGCTAACTCTCGGGTTGGACATAAAATGAGAGACTGAATACGAAAGCGTTTCACATTTAACTTAGCCAGCACACCTAAACTAAATGCAGCCGTTTTACCCGACCCCGTTTTGGCTTGGGCAATAATATCTTTGCCTTGCAAGATCACTGGCAAACTTTGCGCTTGCACTGGCGTCATTTGCGTATAACCTAAAGTTGATAAGTTATCGGTTAACTCTCGCGGCAAAGCCAAAGATGAAAAAGCAGTAGCAGTCACAGTAATATTCCAAACTTGATAATTGAGGGACATCCTCGAAGATGCTGTGGATCATAGCAGAGAATGTGCTGTTTCTCTAAACGAAAACACTGTTCAGCATATTTAATTCATATTTGCTTACAGTTTGCTGCTTTCTAACTCTCTGCATTTGTTCTAGTTTATTGATAGCAACCTTCAGGAAGAAACTATGCTTCTATTTAATACCGCTGCAGCTGATGTTTTCTATAAAAAACAAAAAACGTGCCCTCACTGTCATAGTGAACATTATTCTTTAAGCAATCACAGTAAAGTTTTGCGCTTTACTATTTTGCCCATCATGCCACTTTCTATTAATTATCAAAGACAATGTGATGACTGTGGCTATGTTACTCCTGCACCTTGGTATTCACTGCCCGCCTTAGAGTTAGCGTCGTTTATAAAATACTTTATTGGCCTATTCATTATCGTTTACCTATTAACAAATGCATTAATCGGTGCGAATGAACAAACTGAAAATGAGCAAAATTACTTAAACGAGCCAAAGTTATTTGATACCTATTTTGTCTATTCAGATAAATTTACTGGCAAACCAAAACGTATTAACAACTTAAAAGTAGCTCAGCTCGTTGAATTTGATGACAAGGACATGACTTTTAGAGTTGCTAACTACACTTACAAATACAATAAAGACATCGAAATTGCCATGCGTACCAGCATGCTAGTTCAAGATGATTACTTTTCTAGTAAAACCCTGACTTTCAGTAAGTCACAAATACAGCAGCTTTATGATGAAGGCAGCATTTATAAAATTATGCGACCTGAGCTTTATAGTTTATTTGGTGGTTTTGTTATGCACCCCCCTAGGCCTAAGCCTTTATATACGGGCGTTAAGCTCGATAAACATAATCAGGAAGGGATTACTTACTTCAAAGATGGCTTATACGAGGAAGCGTTGAAAAGTTTTACTCTGTCTGCGGAAGATGGTTATGCATGGGGGCAATTAAACTTGGGTCAGATGTATCGTGATGGCCAAGGGACAGAAGTGAATAACGAAAAAGCAGCTTACTGGCTCAACAAAGCTACCTTACAAGGGAATCCTAAAGCAAAGATTGAGCTCGCAGAGCTATGCTTGAGTTACGATTGTAGTAAATTGAATACTCAATAATCTATTACCCATAAATATCACACATAAGAAACCAGCCTAATTATATGGTTCTCACTATTTACTTTGGATTTGTTATGTTATAACATTTTTGTACTGACGTAGTATTTATACTCTTTTAAAGCCGAGTTACTCTCCCTGCTCTGCTTTTGAGATTACGCAGCCTGATGAAAGAATCATCTTTTGAGTTTGTATAACTTGAAGGAAGACCTTGCACACTAGCACGCTTACGTTCCCGTGCTAAATCCTTGCCGGCGAGCTTGCTCGCCGGCACTTTTCTTTAAAGCTTTAAATGATCATCTAAGAAAGCCAATACTTTTTTATAGTAAAGAGTGCGGTGCTCTTCTTTATAAAAACCGTGGCCTTCATCATCTAGAATAGTGATTTCATATGGATGCTTAGCTTTTTTCAACGCTGCTTCTAATGATTCTGCTTGCTCAATTGGCGCACGTTCATCTTCACCACCATGCACAATAAGCACAGGTGCTTTTAGCTTATCGACATTATAAGCAGGCGAGAATGCTTTTAACTCAGCCTCATCTGTACCAATCACTGTTTTTAGGAAATTAACACCATAGCTTCGGGCTTGCGTGTCACCTTCTTCATACATAAGAGGCAAGTCGTAAACTCCCATCAGGCCAATTGCACACTTGAACATATCCGGCTCGATAATCGCGCTTTGTAGTGCTGAGTAACCACCGAAGCTGGTTCCCATAATACAAATATTATCTTTATCAACTGTGCCGTCATTAATTAATAGTTTCACACCATCAATAATGTCGTGTTGAATATTTTGCCCCCACTGGCGATAGCCAGCTTCTTGGAAGTTCATACCAAACCCTTTCGAGCCTCGGAAGTTAACCTTTAATACCGCCATACCTTTATTGGCTAACATTTGTACTTCTGGATCGTAGCCCCAGTTATCACGTGCAATTGGGCCACCATGTGGCATAACAACTAAAGGTAAGTTTTTCTCAGCTTTGCCATTTGGCACAGTTAAATAAGCAAGAATTGTTAAACCATCGCGGCTTTTAAAACGCAGTGGTGTGGTTTGCGCCATATCTTTTTGGTTTATCCAGCCACGCGCAGAGAATAACGCTCGTAATTTATTGGTATTCGCGTCATATAGATAATATTGCCCAGGGTTTATATCGCTCGATGCGAAAATAATATTTTTTGAATCATCTTCTGTACTGCTAACTAGCTGTACTTGACTGCCTGGCAGTGCGCCCAATAAATCTTTAAGACGCTGCGATTTAGGCGAATTGCTATCAACAAACGCATAGCTTGGGTAGTCAGCCTCGGTTTCTATGGCAAATAACTCTTTAGAGATTTCATCAACCCAAATATGTGACGGTGAAACATGCTTATCTTGAAAGATTTTCGTCACTTCTTTGGTTTTTAGGTTAATCTTAATAAGGCTTTCTGCTTCTCCACCCTTTGATGCAGTGGCATATACAGACTCGCCAGATTTATCAAATGCCTTTAATGAAATATCGGTGTAATTAATACCTTCTAAATCGAGCTCTTTCCAAAAACCGCCTTCGGGCTCTCGTACATGAAGTGTCGCATTGAGGTAATCGTCACTTGATTCAGCGATACGAACGTTACCATCATGGTCCGTTAGGAATTCACCCATAGGTGCTGGTGATCGCGTAATTAAAGTGCGCAGACCGCGATATACATCGACTTCATAAACAACTGTAGTTGGTTCATTGGTTGCAGTCCACGGGTAAGTGACAACCAAAACTTTTTTATCATCATGAAGTAAGGGATCTAAAAGGTATGACGTTCCTTGAACTGGTGTTTGCTTTTTTAACCGAGTACCAGTTTGCTGTTCACCATGGTAACCAATTACGTATGCGCCACGGCTACCATCGACGTTCACGGCAAATAACTCACCATAATAAATAGGGGTATCTTGCCAACCTTTTAAATACTCTTTTTCAAGAATAACACGCTCGTTGTTAACCCAATGGTATTCGCCAACCTGTGCATTACCCGGAAAAGCAACCGCATGGGTTACTGCAAACTTGGTTGTATCAACAATGATGAGTGAATTTTTACCTTCGTGTTTTTTTATAGCTGCGACGTAGTTGCCATCAGGAGAGATAGTTACACGACTAAAGTCATTACCTTTACTAAAGTCTTCTACTGATAATTTTGCAGGTTTAGCGAAGCTGGTAAATGATAGCGTAAATAACGCTAGTCCCAGCACAAAAGTGAGATATCGAGACATGATTAACTCCATTTAACGATTTAATTATTATTTTTAACTGAGCAATAATAAAGCAAAGACCCTATATTTGCTACAAAAATTTAACAAAACAACCCAATAATGGATGCTATTTAGCGACGAATTTTGTGCCAAAGTTCAACCACTAACACAACGATAACCCCGGCAATAACGCCTAATAAACCATCAAATATAATCGGCGTAGCCAGCTCACCCGTTTTACCAAGTAAACCCGTAATAAACTCTGTGCTGCCTTGCTGGGCGTGATGTAAAACGGGGATCCCATGTACCAATATGCCTCCGCCAACTAAAAACATAGCAACCGTTCCTGCAAAGGCTAAAAAGCGCATTAACTTAGGCGCTGCAGCAAGTAAAAACTTACCTACTAACTCTTTAAACTTACCGCCACTTTGCTGCGCTTTTTGCAGTAAATACAAACCAGCATCATCTAGTTTAACAATCCCTGCAACTAACCCATACACGCCAATGGTCATAATAATTGCTATTACACTAAGCACTAAAGCTTGATTCACCAGTGTAGCGCCAGCAACCGTGCCTAGCGTTATCACGATAATTTCTGCTGAGAGGATAAAATCAGTGCGGATCGCCCCTTTCACTTTTTGCTTTTCGTATTCTTGTAAGTCTTGTTGTTCAGCCAGAGTTTCATCTTCTTGTTGAGCATAACCAAACAGCTTTTCGATAATTTTCTCTGCACCTTCAAAGCACAAAAACAGCCCGCCAACCATTAACAGCGGAGTAATTAACCAAGGCAACCAAACACTAATCAATAATGCTGCGGGCACTAAGATGGCTTTGTTAATAAACGAGCCTTTTGCCACAGCCCAAACCACAGGCAACTCTCTATCGGCAGTTACCCCTGTGACTTGCTGAGCATTAAGAGCCAGATCATCACCTAACACCCCTGCTGTTTTTTTTGTTGCGACTTTACTCATCGTCGCAATGTCGTCTAAAAGTGTTGTAATATCATCAAGTAAGGTTAGTAAATTTGTGCCTGCCATGGTGGTTCCTTGCCCATTAAATACACTATCAACATAACTTATCCTGCCATTTTCACCAACGGTTAATTTTTCTTTGTTAGGCTTATAGCTCATTCAAAAATAGAGGTGTTTCTATGATTAAACCACTTCTCTCAGGGCTCGCTTTAGTTACCTTGTGCGCGTGTGCTGAGCAAAGTGCACCAAGCAATTATCTGTGCGATGAGACCCTCAGCGCCAGTATTGTTGAATACAGTGATGAGGAAGCAAGACTGACATTTAAGGAGAGTGAATTTTTACTCAATCGCCAAGTAAGCGGCTCAGGGGTTAAATACAGTGCCGATAATGTGCTGTTTTGGTCTAAAGGCGATGAAGCCATGCTGATTTTAAAAGGTAAAAAGTACCAATGTAGCTTAACTCAGTAATAGCAAAAGCTTTGCTTGCGAAATTAGCTTAATCAGTGGTTTTGAGTATAATAGCGACAGTTTATTCAGCGTTTAAGCGGCTATAATGAAATACAAAGATCTTCGCGAATTTATCGAGTTATTAGAACAAAAAGGTGAATTAAAACGGATCAAACAAGAAATTGATCCTTACCTTGAAATGACCGAAATTGCCGACCGTACTTTACGTGCCGAAGGCCCAGCTCTGTTATTCGAAAACCCTAAAGGCCACACTATTCCCGTTCTTGCCAACCTTTTTGGTACGCCTAAGCGCGTTGCAATGGGCATGGGGCAAGATGATGTTAGTGAACTGCGCGAAGTGGGTAAGTTATTAGCTTTTCTAAAAGAGCCTGAGCCACCAAAAGGCATTAAAGAGGCACTAGGGCAAATCCCAGTATTCAAACAAGTACTGAATATGCCAGCTAAAGAAGTAAAAAAAGCGCCTTGTCAGCAAGTTATACTTGAAGGCGATGATGTTGATTTAACTAAGTTACCTATCCAACATTGCTGGCCAGGTGATGCTGCTCCCTTGATCACATGGGGTCTAACGGTTACCAAAGGGCCTTATAAAAAGCGCCAAAACTTAGGTATTTACCGTCAGCAGCTATTGGGTAAAAACAAAATTATTATGCGTTGGCTATCGCACCGCGGTGGCGCATTAGATTTTCGTGAATGGTGTAAAGAGCACCCAGGCGAACCTTACCCTGTATCTGTCGCATTAGGTGCCGATCCTGCGACAATCCTAGGCGCTGTAACACCAGTACCAGACACCCTAAGCGAATATGCATTTGCTGGTTTACTACGCGGTAGTAAGACTGAAGTTGTTAAATCGGTTTCAAATGACCTACAAGTGCCTGCTACCGCAGAGTTCGTACTTGAAGGTTATATTATGCCGGGTGAAACAGCACCAGAAGGCCCTTATGGCGATCACACCGGTTACTACAACGAAGTAGACGAGTTTCCGGTGATGACGGTCACTCACATTACACATCGTGAAAACCCAATTTATCACAGCACTTACACTGGCCGTCCACCAGATGAGCCAGCAGTACTCGGGGTTGCTCTGAACGAAGTGTTCGTACCAATTCTGCAAAAGCAATTCCCTGAAATTGTAGATTTTTATCTGCCACCTGAAGGCTGTTCTTATCGTATGGCTGTGGTCACCATGAAAAAACAATACCCGGGTCATGCTAAGCGCGTAATGATGGGGGTGTGGTCTTTCTTGCGTCAATTCATGTATACCAAGTTCGTGATTGTTTGCGATGATGATGTAAACGCACGCGACTGGAACGACGTAATTTGGGCCATTACCACACGTATGGACCCTGCTCGCGATACGACGATGATCGAAAACACGCCAATTGATTATTTAGATTTTGCATCGCCAGTTTCTGGCCTTGGCTCAAAAATGGGCATGGATGCGACTAATAAATGGCCTGGCGAAACAGATCGTGAATGGGGTGAGCCCATTGTCATGGATCCAAAAATCAAAGAACGTGTTGATGAATTATGGGACAGCTTAGATATTCTCTAGGCTGTGACTATGTTAAACTGCTCAAAATTTAACGGTTATGAGTGCGATTCATAACCGAATTTGCTTCTGTGCTTATAAAGGTAAACTATGCAAACACTACTCGCTGACGTTGTTGCGATCAGCCCGCTTACAGACCATGTACATAAGGTCATTTTGAAACCACAGCAACCTGTGTCATTCGAGGCAGGCCAATATATGCAACTTGTATTAGGCGAAAAAGATAAGCGTGCCTTTTCTATTGCAAGCCGCCCGTCGCAAACTGAACAGATTGAACTACATATTGGTGCCGCGGGTGCTGATTCGTATGCAATGCAAGCGCTTGACCATTTACGTCAAGCTCATACAGAGCAACAGCAAGTTAATGTTGAAGTAGGCTTAGGTGTATCACAGCTGCGAGTTGAGGGTGAGCGCCCAATTATTCTACTTGCTGGCGGTACAGGTTTTTCTTATGCCAAATCAATGGCTGATCACCTTGCTGAAATCGGCTGTGAGCGTCCTGTATTATTTTACTGGGGTGTACGTGAGGAAGCTGCACTTTATGCTCATGATGAAATGCAAGCATGGGCAAACAGCAACCCACATTTCCAATACATTCCAGTAGTTGAAAATGCGCCGCAAAGCTGGAATGGCAAAACCGGTTACGTCCACAAGGCTGTTATGGAAGATATCGTGTCTTTAGAACCATATGATATATACATGGCAGGCCGCTTCGACATGATTGGCGTGGTTCGCGATGATTTTATTAATCATGGTGCGGTACGTGAGAACATGTACGCCGATGCATTTGCATTCATTAAATAACTAACTCATACCGGTTATTTTTAAGGCATCCAATTGGATGCCTTTTTTATTTGTTTTACCTATCGCCTTAATCCGTCTAAACGATTTCACAAACTGCATTTCCTTGACCATACTCTGATTAGAATAACGATGGGGAGAGACCCAAATGCTAAATACAAAAGTACAAGACTTTATGCAACGTAAGTTGCCACACATTACGCCTGAAACTGAAATGACCACCGCGATTAGCGAGCTGCAAAAGTTTAAATTACTAGGCGCACCTGTATTCGATGACAACAAAAGCCTAGTTGGCTTTATTTCTGAACAAGAGCTGCTGCAACCGCTCATGCAAAACAGTTATTTCTGTGATGGTGTAGTGAAGGTAAAACAGCTAATGCGCACCGATGTTGTCACGGTAAGTAGCGATCAAAACATCATAGAACTGGCAGATGGCATGCAAACTGGAAAGCCAAAAAACTACCCGGTTATCGAGGATGGTAAGGTTGTTGGCATGATCAGCCGAGGAGACGTGCTCAAGGCATTGTATGAAAACTATGTCTCATGCCAAGAGCACCAAGTGTAAGTTAGCTGCTTAACGATTAACAGCTAACTGTTTTAAAGCAGCTTTATCTGCATCGCTTAAATAAGCAATTTCAAGCGCATTAGCTTGCGCTTTTTCCATATCGGCTTGGCTTAAGCCTGCCGCAGGTGCTGCTACTTGATACTCATACGCTATTTCAATACCTTCAACTGCTGGATCATCAGTATTAATTGATGCCAAAATACCATGGTCTAAGAAGGTTTTTAACGGGTGTTTTGCAAGCTCAGCAACAGTGCTGGTTTGAATGTTACTGGTTAAGCAAGACTCAATACCAATGCGATTATCACGTAAGTAATCCATTAGTGCAGCATCTTCAATCGCTTTTACACCATGACCAATACGCGTTGCACCAAGCTCGTTAATTGCTTGCCAAATGCTTTCGCTACCTCGCGCTTCACCGGCATGAATCGTGGCAGCTAAGTATGCATCGTGAACTTGTTTAAAGTGATCAACAAATAGCTCACCCGGGAAACCTATTTCATCGCCAGCTAAATCAACCGCGACTAAATCATTTTTAAAAGCAAGAAGCGCATCAAGCTCTTGCTGACAGATTTTGGTGCCATATGTACGCGACATGATGCCGATTAAGTTAGCTTTAATTGGTGCGTTATGACACGCACTTTTTACACCATCAACCACTGCTTCAACAACACCTTGCGGGTGTAGGCCTTGGCTTTGCGCCATATAATATGGGCTAAAACGAAGCTCAACGTAATCGAGGTTTTGGGCAATCGCATCTTCAACGTTTTCGATAGCAATACGACGACAAGCATCGTAATCACCCAATACTTTTACACCCCAATCTAGCTTTTGTAAAAACGCCACTAAATTTGGTTCAGGGTCGATAACCTGTACGTGCGGAATAAGCGCTTCAATGTTGTCAGCAGGTAATTCAAGATTAAACTGACGACCAAGGTCTAAGATCGTTTGTGGGCGAACATTACCATCTAGATGACGGTGAATATCAAGCAAAGGGAGTTTGTTATTGATCATAATTAGCACTCAGGTTCAGTAAATTTGCGCGGATCATACGTACCCACGGCGATATTTCAAGTTTAGATGATTTTATTTACTTTTTAGAGGTCAAATGTCTGCTTTAATGGCTGCTAGCATTATGCAAAAAATGCCACAAAGTCTTAAAAAGTTTTTCTGCATCAATTGGTTTAGTTAAATAACCATTCATACCACTGGCTAAACCTTTCTTAAGGTCATCATCATGGGCATTTGCCGATAAGCCAATAATCGGTAAATCGGTGATCAGCAACTTATTACGAATAACCTTAGTCGCTTGTAAGCCATCCATATTCGGCATTTGAATATCCATAAGCACAAGGTCATAGCTTTTTTCACTGATCATCTTAATAGCCTCGTGGCCATCTTTAGCGATATCAGGTTGGCAGCCTTTAGTTTTTAAAATCGAACTCGCCACATGTTGATTCAATGGGTTATCTTCAACCAATAAAATTGCATCATTGGCAAATGAAACAGCAGTCACATCGATATCAGCTAACTCATCATCACTATGAATCACCTCTTCAAGAGGGGACTCAAATGGCAGCGAAATTGTAAACGTTGAACCTTGCCCCTCAGAGCTAGTTAGGCTTATCTCGCCTCCCATCATAACAATGAGTTTTTGACAAATACTCAAGCCTAAACCTGTGCCACCAAAGCGACGAGAGGTTGAGCTATCGGCTTGTGAGAATGGTTTAAACAGTCGCTGCTGGGCCTCTTTACTGATGCCGATACCCGTATCAATAACACTAAAATAAGTAAATTCACCCTGCTGCCAAATACGTAATGTAATCGTGCCTTCTTGAGTGAACTTCACCGCATTGTTTAACAAATTCAACAATACTTGTTTTAAACGAATTGGGTCGGTATGGATAAGTAGGTGTTCAGAAGCATCAAGCTCAACTCTAAATTCTAAAGAGCGAGAGTTAAGCTCAAACTGCAATAAGTTAGTCAGCTCACTAACCAACGCATTCACATCTATTGGTTCTTGATGTAGCTCCAATCGCCCCGCTTCTATTTTAGAAAAATCTAAAACATCATTGATTACCCGTAATAGTACATTCAGTGCACCATCGGCTTGATCAATATAACCACGGGCTTGTTGCCAGTCAGGCTCTTGCATTGCTAAATAATGCAAACCCTTAATACCATTAATAGGCGTGCGTATTTCATGGCTCATATTCGCCAAGAACTCACTTTTAATTTGGCTGGCTTTATCGGCTTTTAATTTTTCTTCGCGAAGGCTTTGAGTTTGCTTTGCCACTTGCTGACGAATTTGAATATTAGTACCAGTTACAGAAATCAAAAAGGTGATCAATAACCAAACAAACAGCATACCGACTATTTGCGCCAACCAATAAGGCAACCATGACGACTGTGCAACTGATTCCCATAATTTTACCTGCCAAACGCGCTCACCAATAATAAAGTTGAAGCTCGCAATAGCTGTTGTACCTACACGGTGTGGGCTGTAAATTTCGACAGGATTACTGCCGTCAGTAACGTCATAGAAGCTGGCATCGATATCAGTGTTCTGATTAAAATTAAGTGTTTGTGCTAACACTTCTAAATTGACCACGGCGACAACATAACCTCTAAATCCGACCTGGTGATTAATGTCTGAATAAACTGGGTTGAAGAATAAAACGCCCTTTTCGTTACCATCACCTTGCATCAGGGTAATAGGCTCACTGACGGTGACATTCTTAATTAACCGAGAGTCAGTTAACGCTTGTTTACGTAACTCGTTTGAGGCTAAATCAAAGCCTTGCGCTGGTTCGTTCCCTGCTAAAGGATGAATATATTGCACCGGAAAATAAACCGTTCGCTTACTCACCGGCTGCCACTGCCCTGCAGCATTTTTTTCTTTCACATAATAGTCAGCGCCCAGTTCATCACGCAGTAAATTTTGATAATTATTTAGTTGTGAGTGAATAACCTTAGGTGCCCACTCAAGGGCAAGAATTTCTTCGCTGTATTGTAGTTGCCTTGATGTGAAGCGCTTAAATTCGTCAAAATCAACCATGTCACTACTAGCAAAAAAAGTTGCGAGTAAGGCTAAGTGCGACTTAATTTCATCAACTTGGTGTTCAAGGTTCGTGTGAATAGCACTGACTTTAGCTTGCTGGCGCTGTAAGTCTTTGTCTTTTTTTACACTGGCTGCACCATAAAAGCTGACACAAATAACCACGTAAATTAATAGCGACGGCACAATGATTTGCAGCCGTTGGCGAGTATGATGGTAACTAAATGCCGCTAAAATTAATGGCGTGAATATCAGTACCCCAATGCTATCGCCAATCCACCATGCGATAAAATTATTAAGCGCCGCATAACTCGGAATAATATTGTTAATTACCAGTAAGCCGGTGCCAATTGATGCAGCAATCAAGCTACACAAAGGGCCGCCAATCATTAAACCAAGCATACTTTGCTTTAATGATGATAATTCAATCGGGCGTTTAACGACATGAATGATAATGTAATAGGCAAGCCAAGCTTGGAATGTAGATGCAGTTGTTACGCCAATTGCCTGCAGCATCATTTGCCAGTGAAAAATATCAGTGGCTTTATCAAGGTGAATAAGGTTTACAAAGAATGCCCCTAGCAGAACCCCTGGCAAGGCACGATTTCTAAGTAGCAAGATACTGGCAAGCGCAATACCTGAAGGCGGCCATGCTGCAACCGCATAGCCATCAATCGCCAGCAATGAATTACTTAAGTACCCTGTAAGAAAGTAAGCAAGTGCAATGCTTATTGTCAGTGTAAATAAGTTCTTCAAGCCATCGCTCCTTTGCTGGCTGGAGTAAAATTATTGATAGAGTACCAATGCTTTTTCTGGTTGGGCACTCTTACTGTAGCTTAGCACCGCTTGCTGCAAATAAGCATGGCGATTATCTGCATTAAGCGCTTTATCAAACACTCGCGCGGCTAAGTCGTATTCACCGTGAGCATTAGCTAAACATGCTAGGGCTAGTAATAAGTCTGTATTTTCGGTGTCTTTTTTTAATACATCCTGCAAACTTGATTGCAGCTTGAGTGCATCGCCAGCGCTACTAGCACGTAAAATACGTGCTAAATCTTTATGCTGTAGCGGTTTTTTGATCATTTTAATTAAGCTTAGCTCAATTTTGTTTAACTCACCTGCCTTCGCCATCGCCGTTAAATAGCTTACCTCTGCGTGTGGCTTCAAGTTTTTGGCTAATTGCTCATAACGCTCAGTTAAATCCCCGTTTGACTGAGCTGCAAAGTAACGGTCGAACAATTGTTGCCATTCTTGCTCTGAAAGTACTTTTTTGCGTAATAAACGTGGCATAAAGTCATTAAGTGCCGCCCACTTTTGCTCTTGCACTAAAACATGGGCATACATTTTAAGCTCTAAACGAGAGGCTTTTTTGCGTTCAGCTAACGCTTTAAGGTCAGCAAAAATAGTGCTGGTTTCGCCGCTAGCAATCCATAAATTAGCCACTTTTAGCTGCTTATCTTGGCTTATTTTATCAAGATAGCTAATTGCTTTTTCATTTTCATTATTCGCCAGTGCCGCTTTAGCTAGAAGCGCAAAACGTATATCGCTCCACTTTTGTGCAACACTGTTGTTATCAAGTGCAAGCTCAAGCTCCGTATAATCGTTATTTATTAAGCTCCATACACCTTGCTCAATAGCCGCTTGTTTACGCTCTTCACTGCGCGCAAAGAAACCATGGCGTGTATGGCTATATAAAGATATTACGTAACGGCAAAGCTTATAAAGTAAAAACAGTGCAGCGAATGCCAATATTAAAAGTGCAGTAACGCCCCAAATAGTCCCTTCAATGGTTGTTTTATTAAAGGCAATTAGTACATAACCCTTTTGATCTATAAAAAAAGGGGCAATCCCTAAGCAGACTGCTATTGCAATAATGATTAATAAAAAGCGGATCATTGTGCCCACTCCTTCACCTGCTCAGTACTTTGTAATGACACTTTTGGACTAAAATTGAGCTGTTCTTTCGAAAGCTCAGCAAGACTTTTTAAGGCCGCTTTTGTTTGCGCATCATCTTGTTTAAAGTAATCTTTTACCAAGCTATGAGCAGCATCAACAGCACTAAAATACACACTGCTTTGTTTACTTAATACAGCATCTTGTGCTTGAGCTAAGTATAAACTTAAGCGCTGTTTTACTAGGTGACGCTCTTGCTCACTTAAAAATGGTGCGATAACCATATCTTCACGTGTGCGTACTTCTACAAAGAAGTCTTTAAACTGCTGCCACGACTTCGCAAGGTTTTGACGCCACTCACTCACATTTTCACTTAATTGATTTGGGTCTTCTTTGACGACCTCTTCAGGGAGTGAAATAGCATTAAATACCAGTTCATCAACTTTTTGATTAATGCCATGCAGTTTTAAATAAATTGCTTCAACAGCCACAGGTTCTATGGCATTCAAGGTTTGTAAATCTTGGTGAATTGCTTGGCGAATAGCGCCTGTACCCGGGTGTTCTGCAAGTAAGCTATCTAAGCGAGATAGCACAGCAGCAGCCCCTTGGTAATCGTGCTCTGCCCACAATTTAAACTCGGCCATACGCTGCAGGCTTGTGACTTCTTGCGGATTAAGCGTGAAAGTTTGCTGCTCGGCGCGCTTTAAAGCCGCTTGTAATTGCTGCTGTGTTTGCTCTGCACTTTCATTTAGTGCATCAGTGACCTTTTGTTCACTGTTATAAAGCGAGTGCTGCATTGTTTGTTGGGCACTTTTTAATGCATCAATTTGCTGCTGTAAGCGTAGGTTTTCATCTGTCAGCTCAGTCAATGCCACAGCCGATTGCTGATCGCTATTTAATTTTAGATAAAACTCATAGCCAACTGCACCAGCCACTAAAAGTGAAATAAGTAACGCTAAGCTACCTGTTTTGCTGATGCCTCTTTTAGCTTGTGCAGGCGCTTTCGCCCCAACATTTGCCGTTTGCGCTTTTTTCTCTGGCTTTGCAGTCACTGGCTTTGCGGGTTGTTTTGGTTCTGCTTCACTCATTTTGCTACCTTGCTGATTAATGCAGGTGAACATAGCGCTGTCGCTCGCCCCTGCAGCAATATGTATCTGTGTTCTTGCGACATTCTGTTGCTTTAAATAATCAGCGATACGCTCACTGGCAACGAAAAATTGTCGCTCTTTCAACCATGCAAGCTGGGGCTCATTTAGGCCATTAAAAATGGCATCCACCGCTGCATTACTGGTAATGACTATACCTTCTACATCAATTGTTTGCCAGTGGTCCATCCACTTGCCCGGTTCGCTCTCAATTGCGCTCCGCTTGTAAACAACCAACTGATTTAATAAAGCACCACGTTGTTTTAAGGTTTTTGCTATGGTCGTGCGCCCACCTTCACCTTTCACTAAAACGATGTTACTTAGTTCAACATCTTGTAGTGTTTTTAATTCAAGCAGACCTTCTGAATCATGCTGTTTGGGCACTGCGGCTCGTCGCCCAAAGGCTTCATAAACCGCATCAGCCGTTTGCTGACCGACCGCATAAAGTTGCGCTGCTTTGTTGATGGTTGGTGTGAGTTTTAATAAGGCATGCACGGCATCTTGCGAGATAAAAATGATTTTATCGGCATTTTCTAGCGGCGCGAGCTCACTACTATTTACGGTGAGGTAATCTAAGGTAAGGACTGGACACAGGGTTGTTTGATAACCCGCCTGCTGAAGCTCAAGAGCAAGCTCAGTGCCTTTTCCTTCTGGACGAGTTATCAAAATATGCATATTAAGCGTCTCTATATACTTCAGCTAAAATTTTATCAGCACCTTGCTCAAGTAGCTTTTCAGCAAGTGTAATACCTAACTGCTCTGCGTCAGCCACAGGGCCTGTCACTTCATCACGCAGCATTTGGCTGCCATCAATAGCGCCCACTAAACCACGTAAATGCACTTGCTCACCATCAACCAATGCAAATGCACCAATTGGCACTTGGCAACCACCTTCTAAACGGCGATTCATAGCACGCTCAGCATTAACACGAATACGTGTTTCATTATGTTCGAGTGGCGCTAACAGTGTTTTTGTCACTTCATCATCAATACGGCACTCAATACCCACAGCACCTTGACCATTTGCAGGTAATGATACCTCAGGCTCGATAAAAGCTGTAATACGCTCAGGCATTTCTAAACGAATTAGACCCGCTGCAGCTAGGATGATTGCATCATATTGACCATCATCTAGTTTTGCTAAACGAGTATTAACATTACCGCGTAAATCACGAATGTCTAAATCTGGGCGAGCTTCGCGAATTTGGCATTGGCGGCGTAAGCTTGATGTACCAACAATAGCGCCTTGTGGTAACTCATCTAAGCTTTTGTAGTTGTTTGATACAAACGCATCGCGCGGGTCTTCACGCTCACAAATTGTGTGTAACGCTAACCCTTCAGGAAACTCAACAGGCACATCTTTCATTGAATGCACCGCGATATCTGCACGACCATCAAGCATGGCTTGCTCAAGCTCTTTTACGAATAAGCCTTTACCACCAATCTTGGCCAGTGGTGTATCAAGGATAATATCGCCTTGCGTCGACATAGGAACCAACTCTACCGTTACATCGTCGTGGAAGTGCTCTAGTTGAGCTTTTACAAATTCAGCCTGCCATAAAGCAAGTGCACTTTTACGGGTAGCGATACGAACTAGTTTTGTTGTCTGTGTCATGAAAAATCCAATTAATTATCAGGCTGATACTAAATATTACTCAGCTAAAATTCTAAATTCTTTTTGGGCCAGTAAGTTGCCATCTGCGTCAATAACTTCAACACGCCAATCACCCAGTTGTTCTGGCATAATGTTTTTCGTTGAATAAGTACGAAAACGTGGACTACTTACGGCCAATTCAATCGAAGCAAGCTGTTGACCTTGGTAATACCATTGGTGACGAACAGTTTGCCCCTGCATATTTCTAAGCTCGCTAAAAAAGCTCAGGCTACTGCTTATTTGCGCTAATTTTACATCGTTTTTTAAAACGTTTACTGGTTCTCGATCAACAACATCGGTTGTTAATACCGCGCGGCTTACTTTATCTGTGTCTATTTTAGCGCCAATTGCGACACTGGCAATATGCGCTGACTGCGAAAACTGCTGCTGAGCATCAGGAGCAGCAGCAATCTCTACTTGCTGTTCAGTTTGTGGTGCTTCTTCACCATCAAGGGTGACAGCTAGTGTTTTAGGTTGTTGCTCATCAACAACCTCTTCACTGTCGAACTCAGTCTCTGCTGTTGTAACGTCAGGTTCTACAATGTTTGAACTCACAACCTCTGCTTTAGTAGTTTCTGTGCTATCAGCCTGCGGTGTTTGCTCATTCATTAACGAAGCATCGACTTCTTTTGGCTCTTCTTGCTCAGCGTCATTTAAAGAAGCTTGTAATTCAGCATTTGTAAACTCTGCTTGCGGTTCATCTTGCGGAGATTGTTCAGCATTTACAGCACCAGTAAAGCTATACACTAAAATAGCCAATGCTACTAAGATAACACTGCTAACCATAAAAATGCGTCGCCAATGCCATTGGTAAGTCACTGCTGTAGGAGTTGAACCTGCCGATTCAACGGCATTCATATTTGCTGTAATTACAAGTTTCTTTGTCATGTTGGCCTCTAAAACCAAAAATTAACTCAAGCGAGCAATTAACCATTCACGAATAGCCATTAACTCTTCACCACAAACTTGGTGCGCCATCGGATAGTCTTGCCAGCTTACTTCCATGTTGTTAGCGCTAAGCACGTCAAATGCTTGTCTGCCTGCACTATGCGGTACCACATCGTCAAATCGACCATGTGCCATAAAAATATTTAACCCCTGCTGCTTGGCTTCATCGGCAAATTTTGCAGGCACACACATATAGGTTGAAAGTGCCATTACACCCGCTAATTTATAATCTAGACGTGGCGCTAAGTGCAGAGATACCACACCCCCTTGCGAAAAACCGGCAAGAATAATTTTGTTTGGGGCGATACCATTTGCTATTTCTTGATCAATAATTGCAGCCACTTTTGCAGCGGATTCGCGAACCCCTTGCTCGTCAGCACGCTTATCTAAATCCATCGATTTAATATCGTACCAAGAACGCATTGCCATACCACCATTTATGGTGACCGGCTGCACTGGCGCATGTGGAAACACAAAACGTACGCCAAGCTCTTTTGGTAGAGCCAGTTGCGGTGCAACTGGGGCAAAACCATCACCCGAATCACCTAAACCATGTAGCCAGATAACCGTTGCTTTGTGGTCGCCTTGTGCTGAGTACTCAACAAACTCTAAACTCATAGTTCAGAACGCCATTCAATTGTTTGACCTGCTTGGCGAGTTGCCGCATCACACATAAATTGCCAAAACTCTGCACCTGAGCGGTTATCAATCCACTTATCGTCGCGTAGTTCAAAATGGTGACCATTAAATTTAGTCGCTACCCAAACTTGGTGTAATGGTGCTTGCTTGTTGATCACAATTTTACTGCGATCAGGAAAGATGATTTCTAAAATACCTGACGCTGATTCATAGTCTAAATCGGCATCACATTCATCGATTTGCTCTTCAATAGTTAGCATTAATGCATCGGCTAGTGTGTGGTATTCATGATCAGTCATTTTAGTGTCCTTTAACTGGCTTTAAGCCTAGATCTGGGGGCAGATTGTGTACATCAAGTGTAACAGGAATAAATTCATCCGCGAATAGCTGCATTTTTTAAATATTCTGTTACTCTGCGATTATAAAGCCAGCAACCGTATTAATCTAATGAAAGAGACTCATAGCCAAAAATTAAAAACCATTTTACCTCTAAGCGCCCTTCTACTAACCCTAGCAGGTTGCGGACAAAGTGGTGCTCTTTATCTGCCAGATGATACTAAGCCGCCTGCAAAGTCTCAGCCGCAAGCTGATCCATCCGAACAACCAGAGCAAAAACAGGACCAATAGATGGACTTTTTTAACTACAATAATAATCAGCTGTTCGCTGAAGACATCGCTGTCAAAGAGCTTGCCGAACAATATGGTACGCCTTGTTATATCTATTCTCGCAAAACCTTTGAACGTCATTATCTAGCATTCGCTGAAGCTGCTAAGTCACATAAGAGCTTGGTGTGCTATGCCGTAAAAGCCAACTCAAATATTGCCGTGCTGAATATTTTAGCGCGACTTGGGTCAGGTTTTGATATTGTCTCAAAAGGTGAGCTTGCGCGCGTTATCCAAGCAGGCGGAGACGCAAGTAAGGTTGTTTTTTCTGGCGTTGCAAAAACCGCTGACGAAATTGCCTATGCACTTGAATTGGGGATCAAGTGTTTTAACGTTGAGTCAGTGGCTGAGCTTGAGCGTATTTCAAAAGTGGCAACGGATCTTAACTTAGTGGCACCGATTTCGATTCGCGTAAACCCAGATATAGATGCAAAAACGCACCCTTATATCTCAACCGGCTTAAAAGAGAATAAGTTTGGTATTGATATTCAAACTGCGGTAACTGTGTATCAACATGCAGCATCATTACCCGGTTTAAAAATTACCGGTGTAGATTGCCACATCGGTTCGCAGCTAACGGAAATAAAACCTTTCTTAGCAGCCCTTGAAAAAGTACTGACTCTTATCGAAGAGTTAAAAGCGGTTGGCATCAAGCTAACTCACCTAGATATCGGTGGTGGTCTTGGGGTGCCTTATAATGGCGAAACACCTCCTCATCCAAGCGAGTATGTTGATAAAATTACCGCTCGATTAGCAGACTACCAAGATTTAGAACTTATTTTTGAACCTGGTCGTGCGATTGCAGCCAACGCAGGTATTTTAGTTACTAAAGTTGAGTTTATTAAACAAAACCAAGATAAGTTCTTTGCTATTGTTGATGCAGGCATGAACGATATGTTGCGTCCATCGCTGTATCAAGCTTGGCAAAGTATTGTACCAGTTGAACCTCGCGCAGATGATACGCCTACTTACAACTACGACATTGTCGGCCCTGTCTGTGAAACCGGTGACTTTTTAGGTAAAGACCGTGAGCTTGCACTTCAAGCCGGTGACCTTTTAGCGCAGCGCAGCGCTGGCGCATATGGTTTTACCATGAGCTCAAACTACAACTCACGCCCGCGTGTTGCAGAGATTATGGTGGATGGCCAACAAAGCCATTTAATTCGCCAACGCGAAACCTTAGAAAGCCTTTGGCAAGGTGAGAAAATTTTACCATAAACGTTTTTATAACCGCCCTGCTCTGTGGCATGATTAGCTCAGAGCAAACCCGAATTAGAGCGTTATGTTAGTTAATTTTTCAAAAATGCACGGCCTAGGTAATGACTTTGTCGTTATTGATAACATTACTCAAAATGTTTTTTTATCACGTGATCAAATAAAGAAGCTGGCAGATCGCCATTTCGGCATTGGCTTCGATCAACTGCTTATGGTTGAAGCCCCTTACTCTCCTGATCTCGATTTTCATTATCGAATTTTCAATGCCGATGGTAACGAAGTTGAACAGTGCGGCAACGGTGCGCGCTGTTTCGCCCGCTTTGTACGTATGAAAGGCCTGACCAATAAGCATAAAATCTCGGTTTCAACAAAATCTGGTAACCTCACGCTTTATATAGAGAAAGATGGCCAAGTAACGGTAAATATGGGCCACCCCAATTTTGAACCGAACAAAATCCCATTAAAAGCCAGCAAGCGTGAGTTGACCTATATTCTTCGCACGGAAGAACATACGGTATTTAGTGGCGCAGTATCGATGGGTAACCCGCACTGCGTTTTAGAAGTTGATGACATTCATAGCGCAGAAGTCGCCACCTTAGGCCCACTGCTTGAAAATCATGAACGCTTTCCACAACGCGCAAATGTTGGTTTTATGCAGGTAATTTCGCAAGATCACATTAAACTAAGAGTGTGGGAACGTGGCGTTAGTGAAACCTTGGCCTGTGGTACAGGTGCCTGTGCTGCGGTCGTGGTTGGTCAAATTCAGAGTAAACTTGCTACTACCGTACAAGTTGACTTACCCGGCGGCAGTTTGCAAGTACGCTGGCAAGGCGAAGGCCACCCTGTACGAATGACAGGCCCTGCTGAGCATGTTTTTGATGGACAAGTGGCACTATGAGCAAACTAACAGAACAACAAATTGCTGAATATTTAAAAGCACACCCTGATTTTTTTATTAAAAACCCTGATGTGCTCGCTGAAGTTGAACTACAACAGCAAACGGCTGGAACAACGTCTTTGGTGCATATTCAACAGCGCCAATTACGTGAACACAATACGCTATTAAAAAATAAAATTGAGCAGCTCGTTGAACAAGCAAAAGAAAACGAGTTAATTTACCGCTTATTTAGCGACTGTCATCGTCAGTTATGGACTAACTACGACTTTACTACACTAGCTAGCAACTTGCGCAATATTATCTGCACGAACCCATCCATTAACGAATGCCACTTAGTTAAGTACGATAAAAAGTTTGATGAATTAATTGCTCATCGCCTGCAAAACGACGGCATTTACTTGGGTCGAGTAAGCCAACAAGAAAGAGACTTACTGTTTTCAGACACGACTCAATCGACTGCTTTATATCTAATTGGTAACACGAAACACCCTGTGGCTATTTTGGCGTTTGGTAGTGATGACGTAAATCACTTCGAACCGGCAAAAGACAGCTTTTTTGTCCTTGAGTTTGTGCGCTCATTGCAACTGCGCTTATTGGAACTTGCATGAGCGATGTGACAACGCCAGACATTAATGAATTAAGTGATGCTTGGCGAACACCCATCCAACTTTTTGCAGACTACTTACGCTATGAAAAACAATACTCAGCGCACACAGTAAACCAATATACGAGCCAACTAGGCTTCGCAGCTTTGTACTTTAGTAAACTATGTGAAGACTGGTTTGCTGTTCAAGGTGAGCATATTCGCCGTTACAGCATGCAAATGCGCAGCAAACAATTGAGTGGTCGCACAATCAGTTTAAAACTAAGCTGTATTCGCAGTTTATATAAATTCTTAAAAGCCAAAAATATAGCCAGTCAGGTACATTATCACAATCCGGCAGAGGCCATTAAAGGGCCAAAATTTTCCAAGCCTTTACCCAAAAATTTAGACGTAGATCAAATGGCTAAGCTTTTAGAACTGCCAGATGATGAGCCTTTAGCTATTCGTGACAAAGCCATGATGGAATTAATGTACTCTTCGGGTCTGCGCATTAGCGAGTTAGTTGGTGCTAACATACAGGATATAAATCCAACTGAAGGGGAAATTTTAGTCCGTGGTAAAGGTAACAAAGAACGCTTATTACCTGTAGGCAGCAAAGCGCTCAGTGCATTAAAAGCATGGCTGAAAATTCGCCCTCAATTTGCACATCCTGATGAAATAGCCGTGTTTGTTAGCAGCCAAAAAAAGCGAATTTCCGTACGCCAAGTTCGCTTACGGATGCAAGAATGGGGAATTAAGCAAGGGATCAGCTCGCAAGTGCATCCGCATAAATTACGCCACTCGTTTGCATCACATATCTTAGAATCATCAGGGGATCTGCGTGCCGTACAAGAACTCTTAGGACACAGTAGTTTGTCTGCAACGCAAGTTTATACGCATTTAGATTTTCAGCATTTAGCTAAAGTGTACGATAACACCCATCCACGCGCTAAAAAGCGCTCAACATCAGAGTAAACCCTTGTCATTATGATCCGATTTAACCGTGCCCTATCGCCAGTTTCAGTTTTAAGTTTTGATTTAGACGACACACTTTACAACAACCATCCGATCATAAAATCAGCCTTACAAGCACAAGCTGATTACTTAGAAGCATTAGACCAATGGCCAGACGATAGCATGAGCTACTGGTTAACATGCCGCGATAATGCTTTAAAACATGATGCAACTTTAATTGATGACGTTACACGCTGGCGACAAGCAGCATTACACTATGCCATGACCGATCTGGGTTTTTCAGCAGAGCAAGCTCAGTTGCATGCCGAAAACGCTTATCAGGCATTCGCTGATGCCCGCAGTCAAATAACCGTGACTGATGAAGTGCTTGAATTACTTGCTAACCTCAGTAAACACTACCGCCTCATCGCCATCACCAATGGTAATGTCGAAGTAGAAAAGTTTAACCTTAATGGTGTGTTTGAGTTAGCTTTACAAGCAGGCCCACACGGAAAAGCGAAGCCGCATAGCGCCTTATTTGATAGCGCAGCCAAACACTTAAAGGTGCCTCACAAGGAAATTTTGCACATTGGCGATAGCCTAGATACTGATGTGCAAGGTGCCAATAATGCCGGATGCCAAAGCGTTTGGCTAAATAACCAAGCAACGCAATATCGTTATCAAGGATTAGCAGATATTGAAATAAGCAATATCATGGCGCTCAATCATTTGATTAAAAAGTAACGACTTTGAGAAATTTGTTTTATGCTGAGCAAGTAGGCAACGAAGATTTAAAACTGGTGGGCGAAACGGATGAATGCTTTTCTTAAATTAATATTGCTACTTTCTCTTAGTTTAAATGGTTACTTTATTTGGCAGCTTTTTAACCCAGCAAAGCCTATAGAAATAGAAACTGTCGCACCAGCGCCTAAAGTACAAAAAGGCACGGTCTTACCTGCCCACTTCCAGCAAGCAGTTGCACTATTTAGCAATCAGTTATTTGATAAAGCCGTCGCTGAGTACACTCAATTACTTGTGAATGAACCTCGCTATGCAAGGCAGCTAAAGCAAGCTTGGCAACAGCAACTAGAATCATGGCTTTCCCATAAAAAATTCACTTTAAGTGAGCAATTTTTAACGGCCTTTTTAAATAGCCACCCTTACGATGTCACCATGCTTGAACTTGAAGCTAAGCGTTTAATCGCACAAGGTGATACCCAACAAGGAATCATCAATTTACTGGCTCTTAGCAACCAGTTAGACAGCAATGATAAACAACAACTTAACAAACAAATAGACGAGCTAAGCACATCCTATATTGATGAACTTATTGCGACGCAACAATGGCAAGCCCTGCTTAATATTAGTCAACAATGGCTTGATTACACGCCTGGCAATGCGCAGTACTTATATAACTATGCATTAGCTAACTATCATTTAGAAGATTACGTCGCGAGCCAAATAACCCTAGATCAACTGCCTGAAGATCATGACTATAAACAACAGGCCGAGCAATTACACCTATTGATTCAACAAGCCTTAGCAGGTGTTGAAGTTATAAAATTAACCGCTCGAGGTTCACATTATTTAGTAAACAGTATTATCAACGATGATATTGAAACCGAGTTGATGATCGACACAGGCGCTAGCTTTACTGTAATCAACCAAACATTATTAAACTCGCTTAACACTCCAGCAAATTTTCTTGGCACACTTAAGGTAAACACAGCTAATGGCATTGTTGAAGCACAGCGGTATCAGCTCGAATCCTTTCAAGTCGGACAACAACGTATTCGTAATTTTGAAGTGCTGGTAATAGAAAATCATGCTGGCTATGGCTTATTAGGTATGAACTTTTTAGAGAATTTTAAGTTTAATATCAATCAGCAAGTGAATGAGTTAGAGTTGATAAAGAACAATTTTTAAGGACAAGCAATGACTCTTAACGAATTTCTTTCGAAATTAGCAAGCACACCACAGCAAATTGAGTTTACCGATACCATGGCGGTAATTGACAGCAATTATGATTTTACCCCAAGCGCTTTTAATAATCATGGCTTGCTTAGCGAGGCAAATGAAAATAATGGCTCATGTAAAATTTTTGCCTTTGCAAAGCTTAATCAACTAAGCAAACAAAATACCCTCGATTGTTTTGGCGCGTTTTATCGTGATGATGTATTACACAATCCTGAAGGGCAAGACCACATGAACATTCGCACCTTTATGCTTGCCCCTGAAGCGACCCCTTTCTTAGGAGTTACATTTACCGAGCAAGACGTGCTTAAAGCGAAGTGATTAAAACCAAAAATTAAAGGGGTTTTTCCATAAAATAACGGCAGCCGTCGAGTGGGTAGTTACTCATTTCGTATTTGACTTGGTAGCCGTTTTTTTCGTAAAAGGGTTTGGCTTGAAAATCGAGCGTATCAAGTTGAGCGGTATTTGCACCAAACGCTTTAGCTTTGCTCTCTAATTCAGCTAACAATCGTGTCGCAAGCCCTTTACCACGTGTCTTATCATCACACCAAAGCCAACTAATAAGCAGCCAATTGCCAAATACTTGACCATGGATACCGGCAACAACATTGTTTTGTTTATTAACGAACTTAAAGCCTAAAGGAATACGCTCGGCATTAAAATGCGCGGCGTTGAAAGCCACAATATGTTCTCTTAGCTGGTTGTTTAGATCAGCTGAGTCATCACTTTTTAATTGATACATAGCATACCTATAAAATGTTATGACTCAGTATACGCTTATATCGTTAATCAGTATAAGTGGTTCTTGCCATAAGGTACTTCGAGCATGTTACTCGCCAGCTTTTCGGGCTGACCGCACATTTCATCATAAGCACTGGTGTGGCGTAAAACCATATCACCATAACTTAAGTGATCGAGGCGCTTTTGAATGTGCAACGGGCTAATATCGCGAATAAACTCACCTTGCTCATCAGTGACATAATACTCAACGTTATTTATTAGCACAGACACTTGATACAGCGCCATTTCCAACGAATGAAGGATAACTTTTTGCAGTGGCTGATGGTCTGCAAGCTCTGATAACTTGATAGGCATGTGCGTTCCTCTTTGATGGTGGAACTATCTATACGTGATTTTGGTATACTGTGATCAAATTAATTGTACAAAAATCACTCATGCCAGAAAAAGTACGACTTGCTAAATTTATTGCCCATGCGGGTGTTTGCTCTCGAAAGCAAGCATCGCGTTTGATAGATCAAGGTGAGGTAACAGTAAATGGCCGTGCCGCAAATCATATAGATCATGTTGATGAGCACGATGATGTGATTGTACTTGGCGAAAAAATTTCAGCAAAAGCGCCACTCACCTACTTTGCGTATCACAAACCCGTTGGTATAGATTGCAAATTAAATGCTGACGACCCAACCAGTCTTATTCATAGTCTGCCTAAAACTACCCGGGTTTACCCAATTGGCCGGCTCGACAAAGACTCCCGAGGTTTGTTGATTTTGACCAATGACGGTGAGTTTTGTAATCAACTTATCCACCCTGATTACCACCAACCCAAGCGCTATTTAGTCACCGTAGATAAACCTCTTGATAGTGATTTTTGTAAAAAAATGGCAAACGGTGTGCCTGTAGATAAACAAATAACCCTTCCTTGTGAGGTGGCTCAAGTCACCGAAACACAGTTTTGCATCGTCTTAAAACAAGGTTTAAACCGGCAAATACGTAAAATGGCACGTTTTTGTGGCTACAAAGTCATCGACCTGTACCGCACTGATATCGCAAAACTGTCACTCACCACGCTGAATTTGCCCGAAGGGCAGATAGTCAGTATCAAAAAAAGTGACATTCTCTAACAAAAAAGTTTGCATTAATTGATTACGCGTGTAATCTTAAATCAAAGATTACATCTGTAGGCATAAAAATGATTGAACTTTCTAAAGCTGAATTCGAAGTATTAGATGCGGTATGGCTTGGCTACCCAGCCACGGCTAGTGAAGTAATTGCGCGTTTAAGTGACGATAAAGAATGGCACGAAAAAACCATCAAAACGCTACTAAGCCGTTTAGTTAAAAAAGGCGCACTTAGCTTCGAGAAACAAGGCCGCCAATATAACTACACTCCTTGCATCGCCCGTGAAGAATACACATTAAAAGAAAGCCAAAGCTTTATTGAACGCTTTTTTAATGGCCGTATTGCGCCACTGGTGAGTGGCTTTGCTAAATCAGAGCAACTCTCGCAACATGATATTGATGAGCTGAAAAAGGTCATTGATGATTGGGAAAAACAGCAAAAATAAGGCTTGTTATGTTAGATGCATTTTTTAATTGGCTGTTAGATCAACAACTTTTGATCTCATCTGCAATAATGTTTTTATTGCTGCTAGAGCGAAAGTTGCTAAGCCAGCTGTCGGCACGCTTGGTTTATACACTGTGGGCGCTTTTACCAATTAGTTTATTGTTAGCGAACCTACCAGAACACTTAAAACCAATTCAAAACGACTTTATCAGTAAGCTGACTATCACACCAAACACAGCAATAATGCCGCAGTTTACGCTCACTTGGTTTGCTATTTATGGCTTTATTAGTGCCGCACTGCTGATCACTGCCGTATATTTTCATTACCGTTTTCTAGCAAAACTGCAATTAGTACCAATTACGCTTGATCGTCACAACAACCAAAGTATACGCATATACCAAAGCAACCAAGTGAGCTCACCTATGGTTGTAGGAGTTATAAACACCAAGCTAGTAATGCCTACAAACTATCAAAGCCATTACAACAGCCATGCTTTAGCGCTTATTTTAGAACATGAATCAGTGCACATTAAACGCAAAGATAACCTAATTAATGCCATCGCGTTAAGTGCCACTATTTTGCTGTGGTTTAACCCTGTCGCTTGGCTTGGTTATGCAAGTCTGCGCCGCATTCAAGAGCTTTCATGTGATGAGCAAGTACTCAAAAATAAATCAACTGAACAACGAATTCTATACAGTAAGGCATTAGTGCACTGTGCAAGCTTTAGCAGAACAGGCTTAATGGCTTATTCACAATACGGAGATAAAAACACCATGTTACAACGTCTAAATCAAATAAAGCAGATCGACAACAGCTCATTTATTGCAAAAACAGCGTTAGTTATTTTTACAGCGGGCATGCTTAGCAGCTTTGCGATTGCAAAACAGCCGATGTCCGTTGAAAAGACAAAGGACTATCAAGCGGTTATGCGTGTAGAGCCGATATACCCAATTCAAGCTGCAGAGCAAGGTATTAGCGGTTCAGTCGTTTTGAAATACGATATTTTACCAAGCGGCGCCACCAGCAATGTTAGTGTAGTAAGTGCAGAGCCTGAAGGTGTTTTCAATCGAGAAGCGAAAAGAGCCTTAAAACAATGGCAATATGCGCCGTCTGAATCTGGCTTTCAAAACGCCTTAGTACAACTCGATTTCGCCTTAGACGAAAACTATCAAGCAAAGGATTTAATAGAAAAAATTAAAGTTAGCTCTAAGTAAAAGTAACCACTTAAGACCCTAAAGCAAGCGCCTTATTTAAGCCGCTTGCTTTGTGGTTTTTGAATATTTGCTCTTAGCTAAAGACAAAGAGCAATCATAGCCAACAAGCCAAACTAATGAACGTAAAATATCCTGGTTTATGTAGTAGAAAATACAATACAACACACGGGCAATAACATGCACAATCGCTAGGGTCTCAGTTACCTGATAGACATTATTGCTACCTATAACGACTGCCAGAGCGACAGCAAAAATAATCAGCGATTCAAAGCTATTTTGATGTGCTGCCAACGCACGAGCACCAAAGCCGGTTAGTTTAGCTTGTTGCTCGCGTGGGTGCTTATTGTCGTAGCCTGCCAACTTATTTTGTGCAAAAGCCACAGGCGCTTTGGCTAAATAGGGTATGAGTACTGCGATGAGTGCACAGATAATCAGTGTGGTCATGATATTTCCTTATCTTTTAACTGTAATACCCTACCCTAGCGTAAACAAAAAAAAGCCGCTACTTAAAACAGCAGCGGCCAGCAATAGCATCATTGTCACTATAGTCTAATGACGGCATAAAAGCCCTGCGGCATATTGTCACAGCTGAGTTTTTCTCAAGTTGGTCGATAAGCTAATGCTCTCATACTTTGGTTTTGTTACTCTAAGCGCCTCTCCTCATTAATTTATTTTCAATATGACTTGGATTTTCTTAACTATTTTTGCGGCATTTATGCAGTCGTGGCGCAATGCACTGCAAAGTAAACTGAGTGCAACAGTGAGCGTTGCAGGGGTAACGCTTGCTCGCTTTATTATTGCCAGCCCGATTGCTGCCCTGTATTTATTTGTACTTTATCAGTATCAAGACGCCGCACTCCCTGACTTTAATCTGGCTTTTATTGGCTACATTGTTGGCGCCAGTATCGTCCAAATCGTTGCCACCGGTTTGATGGTAAAACTGTTTAAAATGAATAACTTTGCAGTCGGTGCCGGGCTTGCAAAAAGTGAAGCGCTGATGGCGGCCATTTTAGGCGTTATGTTCTTCGGCTCAGCACTCTCACTGCTAGGTTGGGTTGGCGTATTTATTGGTGCAATTGCGGTATTGCTATTAAGTGGCATCGCGAATGTTAAACACTTTAATTTGGGCACCGCACTGCTTGGGCTTGCTTGCGGCACTTCTTTTGCTCTTTCATCGTCATGGATCCGTGAGGCAAGTTTAAATTCAGGGCTGACTTTCCCACACTCGGCCGCTTGGGTGTTGTTACTGATTATCAGCTTACAAACCTTGATGCTGTGCGTGTATATTGCATTCAAAGAACGCGATACATTTAAGAAAATGTGGCATCACAAAGGCACTACTACCGCTGTTAGTGTTTGTAGCTGTTTAGGTTCAATCGGTTGGTTTAGCGCTATGAGCTTGCAGCATGTTGCTTATGTAAAAACACTGGGGCAGATAGAAGTATTCTTTACCATTTTGGTATCGATTCTTTGGTTAAAACAACCTTTAAAGCGCCAAGACACGGCTGGGCTTGTGTTGATTGCACTGGCAGCCATCCTGGTAATGCTACCAAATTAGGCTTATTCCTAGTCATTAAAAAAGCGGCTATGCCGCTTTTTTAATGACTAATTTTTAGGGTTATTACACCGCTAATTATCAGCAATACTCCGGCAATACGGCCAAATGTGGCGGCATCCCCATAAAATAAAATACCAACTAAGAAAGTGCCTGCTGCTCCTATGCCTGTCCATACCGCATAAGATGTTCCCATCGGAATATCCTTTTGCGCCAACCACAGCATAAAACCACTAGCGACCATAAATGCGACGGCTATCGCAATGCCTAACCAGCGACTGTCTGCCTGTTGAGACATTTTAAGGCCAACAGGCCAGCCAATTTCTAAAAGACCTGCGACAATTAAATACAACCACGCCATTAGTGATCTCGCTTTTTCAAGATCACGTCATACAGATCTTCACGGCGGTCTTTTAAGTTTCTAACAGTACCTTCACTGTGAAGGATTTTCAGTTTATCCATATCTAAATCACTGAATAACAGCATTTCGGTATTCGGTGTTGCTTCATTCAAGGTTGCATCATGCGGGAACGAAAAGTCAGAAGGGGTAAGCACTGCTGATTGCGAATACTGTACGTCTAAGCTTTCTACTTCAGGTAAGTTACCAACCGAGCCTGCAATCACAACATAACATTCATTTTCAATTGCGCGTGCTTGTGCACAATGGCGTACACGTAAGTAACTATTTTTTGTATCCGTCCAAAATGGCACGAACAAAATATCTAACCCTTGCTTAGCGAGAATACGTGACAGCTCAGGGAACTCTACATCGTAACAAATTTGAATACCAATACGACCCGCATCCGTTTCAAATACAGCAATTTTGTCACCGCCTTGGATCACCCAGTCATTTTGCTCGTGAGGGGTAATATGAATTTTGCGCTGCTCATCAATTTTACCGCTGCGGTGGCACAAATAGCTGACATTATAAATCTTGTCATCTTCTGCGAGTGGCATGGAGCCTGTGATAATATTGGCATTGTATTCAACCGCCATGCGTGACATTGCATCACGGAAGGTTTCTGTGTACTCGGCCAAATAGCGAATAGCTTCCGTTTGATTACTTTGTTCGGTAAGACCCATTAACGGGGCATTGAAAAATTCCGGAAACAGAATAAAGTCACTCTTATAGTCAGACACCGTATCAACAAAGTATTCCACTTGCTTGAGCAGCTCTTCAACAGACTCAACACAGCGCATTTGCCACTGTACAGCACCGACACGCACAATTGATTTAGTCGACTCAAGTACCGTATCCGTCGGCTCAAACATAATGTTATTCCACTCTAGTAAAGTGGCATAACCTACTGACTCCTGATCTTCAGGAAGGTATTTTTTAAGTAAACGTTTAACTTGGAAATCATTAGATAACTGAAAGCTTAAAATCGGATCGTACAGCTCTTTGTGGTCAACTTTTTCGATGTACTCCATCGGCGACATCTCTGCACTGTGATTGTAATAACGCGGAATACGCCCACCCGCTAAAATAGCGCGTAAGTTATACTGACGACATAGCTCTTTACGTGCATCGTATAAGCGACGACCCAGTCGCATCCCTCGGTGAGTTGATGAAATCACCACATCTAAACCATAAAGTGCATCACCTTCAGGATCACTAAATACACGGTCATGACCATCAACAATGTCTTCGTAGGTATGTGGGTTAGAAAAGCGCGCGTAATCAACCTGTACACTCAAGGCAATGCCCACTAAAACACCATCGTCAACAATACCTATTTGCCCTTCCGGAAACTGGTCTATTAGCCTAAAAATAGTATGGCTTGGCCAAGCACCACCAAGCCCTGGGTACGCTTGATCCATGAGGGTCTTTATTTGTGGGTACTGTTCTTTGGTTAGATTACAGATCTCTAAATGCGTTTTTTCCGCCGGCATAGCTACTCCTTTTTAGGCGCGAGAGAATAATCACAGCAAACATTGCTCAGCATGTTTCTAGATTAGCTTTAACTAGAGTGGCATCAAATGCCCACTCTGCCAAGCCCCAAGCTTAACAAACATGATGTGAACAGGCGCTTAGCCTCATTCATAAACATCAGTGACATGCGTTTACAAAGCAAAAGCGAGCAATTATAAACCTGCATTGCTCAACTTTTCATCTATAATTACGCTACTCTCCATGTGTATTTGAGGTTGGATTGATCAAACACTTATTAAAACAATCAAAGCAATCTGGCTTAGAAGAGATTGAACACGTTAAATTTCTGATTATTTCTAAAATCGCCTATTTCGCGTTGATTGTTCATGTCTTGCTGATCCCCGTATTTGCTCACATAGGTGCAAATACGCTTGCTTTAGTGAATATTTTGAGTGTGCTTGCTTGGGCAAGCGGCATCTTTTTAATTAAGCAAGGACTAACTTCGCTAGCACTTAGAGTATTTTGTCTTGAAGTAATTATTCATGCAGTAATTGTCTGTGCCACCCTTGGCTTAGGCGCAGGGTTCCAGTTTTACCTTTGGACTGTGTCTTGTATTTTAATGATCGATTATCAATTAACCTTTAAGCGTGCAGCTTTATATAGCTTAGTGATGATTGCGATATTCGCCCTGCTATATGTATTTTTTTCAGATGTTCAGTACAGCTTTGCTTACCCAGAATTACTACCACATGTAAATGTAATCAATATTATTATTGCCGGTTTACCTATGGTCTATGGCATGGGTCTAATCAGAGAAATCACTTTGTCGCAACGGGTTGAGTTAACAGAAATGGCAGCCCGCGATCCACTCACTAAGCTCTACAACCGCCGTTTTGCAAAAAAATTAATCACTGCTGCACATCAAAAAAGTATTGAGCAAGAGAGCAGTCTTTGTATTGTTATGGCTGACATCGATAAGTTTAAAAGTATTAACGACAATTATGGCCATGAAAAAGGTGATACGGTGCTCGTTAATGTTGCAAGGCTAATTCGCCAATTTATTGATGATGAAGATATAGCGGTACGCTGGGGTGGTGAAGAATTTTTAATTTTATTAACTAATACAGATGCAAAGCAGGCCTTTACAAAAATTGAAACCTTACGTTTAAGAATCGCCGAACTAGAGGCGCATCATGAATTCCCCGATCTCAATGTCACGATGAGTTTTGGGCTTATTGAATGGCAACCGCTCGCTTCAATAGAAAAAATGCTACAACACGCTGATGAAGCGCTGTATAAAAGTAAGCATGCAGGGCGCAACCAAACAACTATTGCTAAAGGCCATCGCCCTGCTTTCAAAGATGCTGATGCGGTTAATTAACCGCATCTATAGTGATACTGTGGGCAATCTCCTGCGGTAATAATGGCGTTAAACCATTACTGACATAATCGTTAAACCCGGCACGATAAAATTCTGACAATGGATGCCCCGACTGCCCACCCGGAATAGCCATGATCGCTTCATCTAAGTGCCCAGGTTGAACAATAAAGCGCTGTGAAGCACCAAAGCTACGTCCTTGCACCGAAGGCATAAAAGTATCACCAAACCCAGGCTCCGTAGGCATATTCAATAAGCTTTTCAGTGCGGGTATTTGCTTGGCAAATGGGTGCTCAATCACTAATTCGTTAACCTTGCCCCACTCCCAGCTATGCGGGTTGTTACCGTATTGCTCGGTTAGTTTAGTGATAACGCGATCAAAAGCTCCTATCATTTGCTGTTGCCAGTTTGCATACTCAGGGTTTAACCATGCCTGAGGCTGCGCTTCGATAAGTTGCCAAACAGCAGGTTCTAAGTCTCGTTTTACTGGTTTTAAGCTACTATCGAGAGCTTTTAGCTTATTCTCTAACGGGCTAAATAAGCCGTTAATCACTTCACTGCGGTAGCGCTTTACTAAGGTGTAGCCAATTGAGTCGCTACAAGCACACGCCTGCCAATTATTTAGCTCTTTTAAATACAGGGCATATTTATCGCCTGCAGTGCTAAGCTGTTTGACCAGCTGTTTATGCCAAGCCGTTAAGAAACGCGCTTCGTTATCATGTTGTAAGTCATAAAAATCTTGTTCGTTGAACTGTTGTTTTTCAAATAAGCGGTCGCGAATTTGTGCCGAGCGAGCCCCCATGGCATAAGCACCATTACCAAAGCGCTGGTCATCCTCTGCGGAAACAACTCGTGAGTTGCCCGTCCATAAACGGCCACTTTCTGGGTTTTTAACAAATGGACGCTGGGTTTCGTTTTCGTGCCACTGTGCAGGATACGCTTGCTCAGCCACAGCTAATTGATGGGGCTCTTTACGGGCAGGCACGGCTCCCATATTCTTCCAAGCTGCATTACCTTTATCATCAACAACCATCAGATTTTGTACAGGAATACCCACCTCAGCAGCAAGCGCTAGTGCATCATCAACCGTGTTTGCTTGCTCAAGCTTAAGTAACTCCATATCAACCGCATACTCATGGTGGGCAACCCAACTTAGCGCATAAGGTTTGCCGTTGATTTCTGTAACTGGGCCATACTCACTCATGGTTAAAGCGTAATTTTCGCTGTTGCCGTCATTGAGTAAGATAGGTTCATCTATCTGCCAGGTTTTCTCTTTACTCTCAAGAGCTATCCAGTCGGCTGTATCTAGATAACCATTGGTGAATCCCCAAGCTATCTTATTATTGGTACCAACAACAATGGCAGGAGCCCCAGGTAGTGACACACCGGTGATTTGCTGCATTTCACCATTGAGTGGGTAATTGAGCTGGGCTCGGTACCAAATGATTGGCACAGCAAACGATAAATGCATATCGTCAGACAGCATTGCAGCACCTGTTTCAGTTAACTGTCCAGTAACCGCCCAGTTATTACTGCCAAGTTCCTTTCGGTCTGCAATGTCAGTCATAGCCCATTGAGCGTCTTTGAGATTAGGAATACCGCCGTTATAAGGCGCTAATTGGCTATTATCGAGTGCCGCTTGATAAAGGCTAGGCTGAGTAATAAAGTCAACCATCGCCTTACCATATAAATCTTCGATTTCGATCAGTGTTTTGTCGCGCTCAAAGGTGGCCGTTTGTAAATCTAAATACATACTAAAAATGATTAGTAAGCTGTCTTCGCTTTGCCAAGGTTTTGCTTCAGCGCCTGTGAGTAAATATTCAAAGCTATCGAAACCCACTTGCGCATGGCCTTCATTAACCCCATTCGCGTACGCTTTTAATAGCGCTTTATCTTTAGCAGGTAACTGCGCGACAGCAATCTGACTGCGTTTACGTAACTGATGAAAGCGCATTTTTTTATCAAGCCCAACGGCAGCTTTACCAAATAACTCACTAAGCTCACCTGCAGCATTACGGCGCAGTAAATCCATTTGAAAGAATCGGTCCTGACCATGAGCAAAACCAAGAGCATAGGCTGCATCTAATCGGTTTTCGGCATGAATAACAGCCTGTCCTAAGGTATCTCGCTCAATCTTAATTGATTGCGAAATAGCGTCGCTTTTACCGCGACCATCAAGTGCCGGTAAACTTAAGTTTAATACGCCATAAACAAGCCCCGTTGCGAGTAACATTACAACGAACAAACCTATTAGTAACCATTTGATTATCTTAAACATGCCAATTATCCTTGCGCTAAAGTAACACTATATTAACCTGAGTTTTGTGAAAGAATAGTGTTGCGATACAAATAATTGAAATTAGGTTTATAGATTTGCTGTTCATTGTTAATTACCACAGAAATTGTCTATAGTAGGTAAATAGTATAAAACCTGATATTTCTCATGCCGCTAGCAACCGAAACAGATAATAAAAAACTACAAAAACTGAAGCTAGCCTTCTGGTTTTCACTTGCCTGTATCATCGTGATTGGTCTTGTAATCGACCAAATTAATTACAGCCGCGAGAAAGATACTTTTCGTGCACAGGAACTGGCAAAAGTAAGTGCCTATCGTGCAGAGCTCGAAGCCACCTTAATATCTAACATTCAACTTGTTAGGGGCCTTGCAGTTGCCATTGCAGCCGAACCCAATTTAGACCAAGCCCGCTTCACGCAAATTGCCAGCCCTTTATTTTCAACGTCTTCAGAGCTTAGAAACATCGGCGCGGCCCCTGATATGGTTATTCAGATGACTTATCCTCTTGTGGGTAATGAGAAATCTATCGGGCTAAACTTTTTAGAAAACCCAGCGCAGCGTGACGACGCAATTAGAGCACGAGATGAAAACCGTATTGTTATGGCCGGCCCCTTAGAGTTGGTGCAAGGTGGTCAAGCATTAATAGCAAGAATGCCCGTATTCACTCCACCAGAACTCACTTTTTGGGGGCTCCTCTCTGTTGTTCTCGACATAGATAAAATCTACACAAACTCGGGGTTAATCGCACTGAGTCAGCATTATGATGTTGCCCTACAAGGCAGAAATGGCCTTGGTGCTAAAGGTGATTTTTTCTTCGGCTCTAAGGACGTGCTCAATACCAACCCTCTGAGCTTTAGAATTAACTTTCCTGGTGGTGAGTGGCAGATGTACGCCACACCAAAATCTGGATGGCAGCCACCAAGTTCTGCTATTTGGCCGCTAAGACTGGCCATTATTTTATTCTGTATCTTGTTTGCTGGCGCCTCTGTATTCTTTTTACGCATGGTTGAAAGACAGTACAAAAGCGAACGTATGTTAGAAACTATGAGTAGCCTTGCTAAAGTCGGCGCTTGGTCTTTTAATCTAGAGACAAGAACCGTCTATTGGTCTGATATGACCAAGCAAATTTTTAAGTTTCCTCTTAATGTACAACCAGAGTGGCCTGCTAACTTTACACATTTTAAGGCTGGTGAAAGCCGGGATAAAATTCGTCGCCTTAACGAGCGTGCAATCAAGTATGGTGAGAGTTTTGAGACTCAAGTGCAAATCATCACTGCTGAAGGTGATGAAGTTTGGGTGCTGCTACATGGTGAAGCCGAGCATAAAAATGGCCGTTGTATAAAGCTTTTTGGTTCACTACAAAATATTGATACCCGTAAGCGAGGCGAGCTAGAAAACAACAAAATAGCCTTACATAATGAGATTTTAGCCTCTCTTACCGTTAATGATGCTGTACTGACGGGTAACCTTAACTTATCTAAACATGTGATTGTGCAAGCAATTTGTCACGCTTTTGATATTGATCGCGCGAGTATTTGGCTATTTAGTGACGATCGCCAATCGCTCAATACTTTTGCTATTCACGACCAAAGCCAGCCTGAATTTAACGAGCCGATTTCACTGCAACAATTTGAATTTCAAAATTATTTTGATGCCATTAACAATCATGCTGTAATTAATGCCAGTGATGCACAGCAACATCCACTGACTAGTGACCTACGTAGCAACTACCTTGATTGGTATAATATACGCTCAATGCTGACTGTGATAATCCCCACAGGTAGCAAAACAATGGGGGTTGTGTGCGCCGAAAAATGTCATAACCGCAGACATTGGAGTAAAAATGAAGAAAGCTTTTTAATCGCAGTTGCGGCACTCATTGGTAGTTTACACGCAAGTCAGCGCCGTATAGAGACCGAACAACAACTCGTTCAAGCAAAAGAAGCTGCTGAACAAGCAGTAAAAGCCAAAAGTGAATTTTTAGCAAGCATGAGTCATGAGATCCGCACCCCTATGAATGGCGTGATCGGGATGCTCAATATCATCAAACAAACCAAACTAGACACCCAGCAAAACCACCATATAGATTTGGCGCAATCATCGGCTGAATCACTATTGCATATCATTAACGATATTTTAGATTTCTCCAAAATTGAGGCCGGTAAGCTCGATATTGAAAATGTTAGCTTTAATGTATCAAAACTACTTGGCGATACTATCGAATCGTTTGCCATTAAAGCAGAACAAAACAATACCAAGTTGCTGCTAGATACCACACACCTTAATCACGGCTTTATCATTAGCGACCCTAATCGGATTAGGCAAATCATCAATAACCTAGTTAGCAATGCGGTTAAATTCACGAAAGATGGTGAGATAATTGTTATCGCCAAACTCGAAACAAACAACGAAGAATTGTTCTTGAACTGCTCTGTTATTGATTCGGGTGTAGGTATTAAGCCTGAAAAACAAGCCGCTCTATTTGACTCATTCACGCAAGCTGATGCATCAACTACACGCCAATACGGCGGTACAGGGCTTGGCCTTGCAATAGTAAAACAGCTGTGTCAGTTAATGGATGGTGATGTCAGTGTGGTTAGTTCATACGGGGAAGGCAGCACCTTTAATTTTACTGTAAAAGTTAAACGTGATCATACAAAGCAAGCGCCAGAGCCAAGCCACATTATAGATAAAAAGCATATTTTAATTGCTGATAATTGTAAGCTCAGTATCAATATTGCCAAAAAGCAATTACAACTATGGGGGGCTGAGGTCGAGACCTATACTGATATGCCAAGCTTACTCAATCGTGCTGCAATGCCAACCGATAATGGCTGCGATGCAATTTTAGTGGATTATCTTTTTTATAGCAGCGCAACAAAAGAGCACCAACAAGCATTCTTAAAATACTTTAATGCCACCAGCTGTAAACGAATTTTAATGGCCCCAATGAGCCTTACTGAAAAACAAACGAGACAAACATTAAAAGTTGAGAGTATTATCTTTAAACCATTAACGCAGTCTGATTTATTTAATTCACTGGCGAACGACAAATACATTGAACAGCAGCAGGTTAATAAAGAGGCCTTAATAACCAAGGTCGTGACCAGTAGCGATAATACTGAGTCGCAAGTCTTGCTGGTTGAAGATAATAAAGTGAATCAGATGGTGGCAGGTTCGTTGCTAAAGCAAGCAGGCATTAGTTTTGATATCGCTGAAAATGGCCTTGAAGCGATTGCAAAACTTTCAAGCCGAGAGCAAAGCCCCTACCAATTAGTGTTAATGGATTGCCAAATGCCAGAAATGGATGGTTACCAAGCAACGCGAGCCATTCGGGCAGGTGAAGCAGGCGCAGCTCATCAGGGGGTTAATATCGTCGCACTCACTGCAAATGCGATGCAAGGTGACAAAGAGCGTTGTTTAAACGCAGGTATGAACGACTATGTCACCAAACCCCTTAAATTTGACTCGCTCAATAAAAAGTTAACAGTGTGGCTAAGCACTGAAGAATAAAAAGAGAGTAAAACCATGCAATTATCATCAATTCAACAACGTGTTATTGGCTGTTTACTCGAAAAGCAAAGTACAACACCCGAACATTACCCGTTATCTTTAAACTCACTGACTAATGCATGTAATCAAAAATCTAACCGTGAGCCAGTATTGTCTCTCACTGAAGCGCAAGTACAAGATACCCTCGATGAGCTTATTGCATCACGGTTAGTCACTGTTGATGAAGGGCTGTCAGGGCGTGTAAATAAATATGCTCACCGCTTTTGTAATACCGAATTTGGCAGTTTGCAATTTACTGAGCAGCAACGCGCCATTATCTGTTTGTTACTGTTACGTGGCCCGCAAACACCAGGCGAACTGAGAACTCGCAGCAACCGCCTCGCTGAGTTCAGTAATGTAAATGAAGTCGAAGCCGCATTAAATGCACTTATAGAGCAAGAACATGTGGCACGCTTAGCACGAGAGCCTGGCAAGCGAGAGAGCCGCTACATGCACTTATTTGTTGACCCAGACAGCATTACTGAGGACATGGCTGCTAAAGAGCCTGTTCAAGATAACAGTAGTGAAGTGCAACAATTACGAAGCGAAATCGAAGATCTTAAGCAACAAATTAACGCAATAAAAGCGCATTTAGGTCTTTAATAAAAACCGCGCCCGTAACATAATGTACAAGACGCTGACAACCACAACGAAAATAGGAGCTCTACCATGCGTGCCGACATTCTGGCGGAAATGAAAGTCCAACCAACTATTGATGTAAAAGCGGAAATCACCCGTCGTGTTAACTTTCTTAAAAGCCGACTTATTGCTGCGCACTCTCGCTCACTTGTATTAGGGATCAGTGGCGGTGTTGACTCATCAACCTGTGGCCGTTTATGCCAATTAGCGGTGGATGAATTAAACCAAGAACATAACACGAACGAATATCAATTTATTGCCGTGCGCTTACCTTACGGCGTACAAGCAGATGAAGACGAAGCACAACTAGCCGTAGATTTTATTCAACCAAGTAAGCGTATGACGGTTAACATTAAAGCGGCTGTTGATGGCATGCATGAACAAGCAATGGCAGCTGTAGTTGGTGGTGGTGCTGAATTACCAGAGCAAGCTAAAATCGACTTTATCAAAGGTAATGTAAAAGCACGCCAACGCATGGTTGCGCAGTATGAAATTGCCGGTTTCAGCCAAGGCTTAGTTGTTGGTACCGATCACAGTGCTGAAAACATCACTGGCTTCTACACAAAATTTGGTGACGGAGCATGTGACTTAGCACCTTTATTTGGTTTATCAAAGCGTCAAGTTCGTGCGCTTGCTGAGCACTTGGGAGCGCCAGCTGTACTTGTGCATAAAGCCCCAACGGCCGACTTAGAATGTGATCGCCCAGGTCTAACTGACGAAGAAGCGCTTGGCCTCACTTACGATCAAATTGATGATTTCTTAGAAGGTAAAGAAGTCAGCAATGAAGTAGAAGAAAAGCTAACAGCAATTTACTTACGTACTCAACATAAGCGCCAAGCGATCCCAACGGTATACGACGAGCTTTAAAAACAGTTAAAACACTAAAAGGGCAATAATCATTGCCCTTTTTCCTTCCTCGTACAGACCCTTAGCAATATTCAAAACCTTCAATCACTCATTATCGGCCGCGCTAAATGATCTAGAGCGCTATGCTTGACGTAAAAGTTAGCAACATGATTGCAGTAAAGATGAAATAGTTCTGTAATTTGGTTTATAGTTGTTACAGTTAAGTACATTACATTTCAAATCAAAAATCTAAGGTTTTATATTAGTTTATGTCATCGCCCATTTTAATTACTGGCGCAGGCCAACGTATTGGACTCGCTCTGGCCGAGCACTTTTTAGCGCAAGGGCAAGAAATCATAGTCACTTACCGTACCCGCCATGAAGCAATTGATGTGCTTGCAGGTAAAGGCGCTATTTGCATCCATGCTGATTTTAATAGTGACCAAGCTATCGGGCATTTTATCGAAGAATTAAAAACCCATACCAACCAGCTCAAGGCAATTATCCATAATGCGTCTAGCTGGGATTGCGAAGCAAATAACCACGATTACGCAGACCTATTCGATAACATGATGCGTATCCACGCCAAAGCGCCCTATTTAATTAATTTAGCAGCTTCTGATTTGCTACTGCATTATCAGCAAAACAGTGGCCAAGCCGCAGATATTATTCACTTAACCGATTACGTAGTTGAAAAAGGCAGCCCTAAGCACCTTGCTTATGCAGCAAGCAAAGCAGCGCTTGATAATTTAACCAAGTCGTTTGCCGCTAAATTTGCACCAGCCATTAAAGTGAATGCTATCGCCCCTTCGTTAATTATTTTTAACGAACACGATAGCGACGAATACAAAGCCAAAACATTAAAGAAATCGCTAATGGGCATTGAGCCCGGCTGCGCCGAGATTATTAACAGCGTAGAACTATTACTAAGCAGTCACTACATCACAGGTCGCTCTATGCCTGTTGATGGTGGCAGACATTTAAAATAACGAATTACTGAGAAAGCTATGCACGATGATTTAAAAAATAGTTACCAACAAATAATTACCGCAGTAGGTGAAGATCCTGCTCGTGAAGGATTACTCGACACACCAAAACGCGCAGCAAAAGCGATGGAGTATCTGACTAAAGGCTATCGTCAAACATTAGATGAAATTACCAATAATGCGGTATTCACTTCAGATGCCGATGACATGGTCTTGATCCAAGACATTGAGCTTTACTCTATGTGTGAGCACCACTTGCTGCCATTTGTTGGCCGCTGCCATATCGCTTATATCCCTAACGGCAAAGTGCTTGGTTTATCTAAGTTTGCGCGAATTGTTGACATGTATGCGCGTCGTTTTCAAATTCAAGAGCAATTAACCCATCAAATTGCTAAAGCGGTTGAAGAAGTAACTGGCGCGAAAGGTGTTGGTGTAATCGTTGAAGCAAAACATATGTGTATGATGATGCGCGGCGTTGAAAAGCAAAACTCAAGCATGCGTACATCGGTTATGTTAGGTAACTTCAGAGCCGATCCAAAAACCCGTAACGAGTTTTTACAACTAGTTAGAGGGTAATGATGGCCAATGCAATTATTAATGTCACTAATCTCAGGCTACGAACCTTTATAGGTTTTAACCCTGAGGAACGTGAGAAAAAACAAGATGTAGTGATTAACTTAGAAATTCACTACCCTGCTGATCAAGCTTGTGAAACTGACGCAGTCGATAAAGCGCTAAACTACAAGACCATTACTAAAGAAGTGATCAGCCTTGTCGAAGAAGGCCACTTTTTGCTGTTAGAAAAACTGGTTGCTGAAATTTTAGCAATTTGCCACCAGCATCAAAGTGTTCACTATGCCAAAGTACGCGTCGATAAACCTCATGCGCTGCGCTTTGCAGATTCAGTATCACTGACCCTTGATTGGCAAAAAAGCTAGAATAACTTTTCTAGTCCTACCGCAAAGGCAAGCACAGCTAAATAACGTGCGCCTTTGCCTAGGCTCACGAGTAACAAAAAGATTGAAAACTTAACCCTAAAAATTCCGCCAACAACCGTTAAAGGGTCGCCGACAATAGGCAGCCAAGCAAATAGCAAACTGTAAATACCGTATTTATTAAATTGCTGTTCGGCTTTGTCTATCGACTTTTGTGAAACAGGAAACCATTTACGGTCTTTAAATCGCATAACCTGCGTGCCCAGCCAATAATTCACACAGCTCCCGAGCACATTACCCACAGTCGCACTTAGCCATAACAGCCAAAGTAGATAGTCACCACTGGCTATCATTGCTGTCATCACTAATTCTGAAGAGCTAGGTAATAAGGTTGCGGAAATAAACGCGCTGAAAAATAACGATAAGTAGGCCATAAACATCACATAAAAAAGCTCAGCAAATGGCTGAGCTTTTAGTATATGGCAATTAGTTTACTTTATAAATTCTATCGCCATAGGGTATTTAACTTCTTTACCATCATTGGCTTTAATCGCCGATACTACCACCATAATCAATGAGAATAGCGCTACTAATGGCAGCAGGATGACTCCAACGACAACAAACATCAGCATAAAGCACACAATGTAAGCAATCATCATGGTTAATTGAAAGTTTAATGATTTGCGACCATGCTCAGCAACAAGTGGCATTTCTTCTTTTTTTACAAGCCAAACAATCAAAGGCCCAATCACCGAACCAAACGGGAAAAGCAAGCCTGCTAAGGCACTTAAGTGACAAAACATCGCCCATGTGCGCTGCTCTTTGTCTGCCACAATTATTTCAACTTTTTGATTATCATCCATTTTAAATTCCTTGTTATGGGTCTGTTTGTTTCTCTACTATAAACCGTAATGACTTTTTACCCTAGTTAAATTGGTTAAATTTAAAACTCTCAACCAGCAAAAAAGGCTGTAATCAACGTTGTGATAAAAATGTGATAACTTCGTGAGGGTTTCTGGATATTGCTATTCGATACTGGTTTTGAATCATCAAAAACAGGAATCTCACATGAAAGCTTTACCTTTAACTTTATTCGCTGCATGCGCAGTAACTAGCCTTGCAAGCCAAGCTGCTGAGCTTGATATAAAACTAACTAACCTCACGCAAGGTTTACACTTTACCCCTATTCTCATTACTGCCCATAACAGTGACAGCAAACTTTTCAGCGTTGCTATGCCTGCTTCAACAGCCCTACAGACTATGGCTGAAGGTGGCAATCTCGAGCCATTAATGACTGAAGCCACAGCCGCAAACAGCGACATGGTTGCCAACCCAGCTGAAGGTTTATTAGCCCCAGCAAGCTCAACGGTGGCGAGCTTATCCACCAAGGATGGCAATAACTACTTATCTCTAACAGCCATGCTACTGCCTACCAATGATGGCTTTGTAGGTTTAGATAGTTGGATGATCCCAACAGAAGCTGGTACCTACACTATTTATCTTAATGCCTATGATGCGGGCACCGAAGCCAATGATGAGCTTGTTGTTGAGGGTTCAGGTATGCCGGGTACGCCAGGCATTCCTGCCGCACCGGGTGGTAATGCAGGTATGAATGGTAGCGGCGTCACCAGTAGCGAAACCAATATGATGGTGCATATTCATCCGGGTAATTTAGGTGACGACGATTTAGAAGCAGGTATGAGTGACCTCGACAACACCGTACACAGATGGTTAAACCCAGTTGCGATGCTAACAGTTACGGTTAAATAGGAGGTTATTATGCGCTTTTCAAAAAGCTTAATTATCCTCGCACTGAGTGCCAGCCTTGCGGCCTGTGGGGATTCAGATAATAACGAGGTGGAAGTAACAGATCCTGTAATGCCCGTTATGAGCTATGAATTTACAGTACAAGTTACGAATTTAACCAATGCCCAACCATTGTCACCGATTGCAGCCATTGCTCACTCTGAGGGTATGCTTTGGCAAATAGGTGAACCAGCTTCAGCTGCGCTCGAATTAATGGCTGAAGGAGGAGATAACAGTGAATTATTAGCAACTGATTTTGCTATGGCCTCAAGCTCAGCTGAGAGTCCACTCCCTCCAGGTGAGCAAGTCACTTTAATGCTGAGTACTGAGCAGCTTGATTCATTAAAAATCAGCTTAGCGACCATGTTGGTGAATACAAATGACGCGTTTACCGGTCTTAATGCAATAGACGTGTCTTCGTTAGCGGTTAATGAGTCACTGTCTCGCACTAGTTTTGCCTATGATGCAGGCACAGAGGCTAACTCTGAAGCACAAGGCACGATCCCAGGCCCTGCCGACTCAGGCGAAGGCTACAACGAAATGCGTGACGATATTAACCGTGTTGCAATGCACCCAGGTGTGGTTAGTCAAGATGATGGCCTGACAAACTCAGTGCTCACCAGCCAGCATAAGTTTGATAACCCGGTTGCTCGGATCACGATAACGCGGACGCAATAATAATCGCACTCCTTACACAGAAGGTCATAAGGATGTGCCTCTGTGATTTGGAGTGAGCCATGCGCCAAGAAAAATTATTAATCGTCGAAGATGATAGAGCAATCCGCCAACTTATCAGCACACAATTGCACTGCCTAAACTTACATATTGATGAAGCCTCGAGCGCAGAAGCTGCAATAAAGAAGCTTGCCAGCTCAAGTTATGGCTTAGTACTGCTTGATATTAACCTGCCACAAATGGATGGCTTGAGCTTATGTCGCAAAATTAAAGAGCACTACCCAAGTATTGCCGTTATTTTACTGACCGCACTCAGTAGCGATATGGACAGAGTGATTGGTCTGGAGATGGGCGCTGATGATTACATTTGCAAGCCGTTCTTCGCCAGAGAATTACAAGCACGAATAAAAACACAATTACGGCATAGGTCACAGCTTATAGCAGCTCAATCACACCATGAAGATAACGCTCAAGCGGCAATCCAGTTGGGTGAACTGCACATTGAATTTGCCAGCCACCAAGCATTTTTAGCTGACCAAGCAATTAACTTAACCGCCACCGAATTTGATTTACTGGTCTACTTTGCCAAACACCCAAACCATGTTTTTAGCCGCCAACAGTTACTTGACCAAGTATGGGGTTATCAACACAGCGGCTACGAGCATACGGTTAATTCCCATATAAACCGTTTACGCAGTAAGTTTGAGCAACATCACTCAGCCAATTTTATCGAAACAGTTTGGGGTGTAGGCTATAAATTAAACCCCGGTCAATTGAGTGCAAACTAATGAAATCAATGACGCTTTATCAAAAACTCGCTTGGTCATTAGTGCTTATTTTTAGCCTGTTGTGCGCACTGGTTTTAAATTGGAGTAAGCAGCTAGAGCAAAGCTCGGTACACCATGCTCAGCAAAATTTGCACCTCCAATTAGCCGAACATTTAGTGCATGATAACCCACTGATCCAGCAAGGTGTGTATGACTATAAGGCACTAGAAAACTTATTTCACACGCTGATGATACTTGGTCCGGCATTTGAATTTTATTTTGTAGATCCAGAAGGTCATTTACTGACTTATTCCGCCAAACCGGGGCAAGTCGTGCGGCAACAAATAAACTTAAGCCCGATACAGCAGCTGCTCGACAACCCCACTGCCACGCCAATTTATGGTGACGATCCACGTAGCAACGATGGCGTAAAAATTTTTTCGACCGCACCAGTTTATAATCAGCAACAACTGCAAGGCTATTTGTACGTGATAATTGGCGGGCAAGCTTACGATACAACCCTTAAAAACATTAAAGCCAATGATAACCTTTGGCTAGCCGCAATGTGGTTTGTAGCCGCCTTAGTTGCGCTCTTTATTGCGATGTTGCTGTTGTTTCGGTTTTTCACTTTACCGTTAAAAAAACTCAATAAAGAGCTTAATAAAATAGAAGCAGCGAACTACAGCCTAACCAGAATGTCATTGGATTCTAGCTACAGTGCTGATGATGAAATTGGCAATTTAAGCAAAGGCGTCAATGCCATGCTGGCGCGTATTGATGAGCAGTTTCAGTCATTACAGCAAGCCGATAAGCAACGCAGAGAGTTACTCACTCACTTATCACATGATTTACGTACGCCGCTATCTTCACTGCACGGCTTTTTGGAGGTGATCAATAAACCGGATAGCCACTTAAACGAGCCTGAGCAACGTCATTATCTCAACCTTGCAATGGATAACTGCCAGCAACTAAAACAGCTGATTGAACAAATTTTTGAGCTGGCTAATTTAGAGTGCGGCCAAGTGAAAATACAATCCGAGACCTTTAATTTGGGCGAGTTAATTTATGATTGTGTGGCAAAGCTTGCTCTAACAGCGCAATCAGCGGGAATTTCACTCAAAGTTATTCCTGAAATCTGCGATTTTACCGTGACAGCAGACATTGCAAAATTAGAGCGGGTACTTACAAACTTAATCGAAAATGCCATTCGGCACACCCCACATGGCGGTGAAATTGCCGTTAAGGTTAGCCAGCAAAGTGATCAGTTATACGTAGCAGTGTCTGATACCGGGGTTGGTATTCATGAGGATGAACTCAATGCGATTTTCGAACCTCACTATCAGGCTCGTAATAGTATAAAACGAGGCTCAACTGGCTTGGGACTTGCTATTTGCAAGCAACTGCTCACCCTAATGGATAGTGAAATAAACGTAAAAAGTACCTTAGGAAAAGGCAGTGAATTTCGCTTTAATTTAGCTATGCAGGCACCCGCTTAATCACGGATGCCTGCGTTGTTATTATTTTTCGATACCCGCCAAATCGAGCATAAAGGCGTAATATAAAGCGGTATCTTGCAAGCTTTTAAAGCGCCCAGAAGCACCGCCGTGCCCTGCTTCCATGTCGGTTTTGAACAGCAACAGGTTATCATCGGTTTTATATTCACGTAGCTTAGCAACCCATTTTGCAGGCTCAAAATACTGAACTTGAGAGTCGTGTAAGCCGGTGGTGACTAGCATATTTGGGTAAGCCTGCTTCTTAACTTGGTCGTACGGGGAATATGACAGCATGTAATCGTAATAGACTTTATCGTTCGGGTTACCCCACTCGTCATACTCATTCGTTGTCAGTGGCAAGCTGGCATCTAGCATGGTCGTAACTACATCAACAAAAGGCACAGCAGCAATCACCCCTTTATAAAGTTCAGGTGCTTGATTCACAACAGCCCCCATTAGCAAGCCTCCTGCACTGCCACCCATGGCAAAAATATTATCCTTATCACCATACTTTTGAGCTGCTAATGATTTAGTCACATCAACAAAGTCATTAAAGGTGTTTTGTTTTTTCAGCAACTTGCCGTCTTCGTACCAAGGACGACCCAGCATTTGTGAGCCACGGATATGCGCAATCGCAAACACAAAACCACGATCAAGTAAGCTTAATCGAGAGCTAGAAAAGCTCGGATCCATGGTCGCACCATACGAACCATAACCATATTGCATAAGCGGATTCGAGCCGTCTTTTTTGAACTTGTCTTTACGATAAACAAGGCTCACAGGAACATCGACACCATCCCTAGCCGTCACATAAACTCGCTCAGAGGCATAGTTGTCAGGATTGAAATCACCTAATACTTTACGTTGCTTAAGCAGTGTTTTTTCGCCACTTTCTAGGTTGATATCGTAGCTGCTGCTTGGCGTCGTCATACTTGAATAGTAAACACGTAAGTTAGAGTTATCTAACTCACGATTGCCATAACTGAAGACCATGTAAGTTGGGTCATTAAATGCAACGACTTGCTCTTGTTGGTTACGAAGGTCACGAATAGTAATTCGGGTTTGCCCCATTTCTCGCTCTTCATACACCAAGTGATTATTAAATAACTCAATGCCTTCAAGTTTCACGTTATCACGACCAGCAATTAGCGTTTGCCAGTTAGCTTTATCATGAGCCTTATCGCGGTGAACTTTCATCAGTTGAAAGTTAACTGCATTTAAATTAGTAACGATGTAGTACCAATCGCCTAATTTACTGATGTCATATTCAAGCCCAGCTTCGCGTTCAATAAAACGCTTTGGCATTGCTTTGACATCATTGGCATCAATAACCGACACACCCGATGCACTGGTACTGCCATGGCTAATATAGATTTCTTGTTGGTCTTTACTCTTATAAATACCGGTGTAGTAACTGGTATTTTTCTCTTCGTAAACGAGTTCGTCGTCGGCTTGAGGGGTGCCTAGTGTATGGCGATATACTTGGTAGCCTAACAGCGTTTGTAGGTCTTTTTTGATGTAGTAAAAGGTTTTGTTGTCATTAGCCCACACGACATCACCTTCTGTACCTTCAAGACTCTCTGTGAGCATTTTACCTGTGGTTAAATCTTTTACTTTAATTGTGTAAATACGACGACTCACAGTGTCTTCACCATAAGCCAGCAAGTTGCCATTTGGGCTGACAGCTAAACCTGTTACGGCAAAATAGTCATGATTTTTAGCAAGCTCATTCACATTCAAGATAACCTGCTTACCTTCCCCTTGGCTATCTTTGCTGCGCACATACACTGGGTATTCGTCATCACCGCGCGTTTGTGAGAAATAGTAATATTCCCCTTTTTTTGTCGGTACCGTATCGTCATCCTTCTCAATACGCCCTTTAAGTTCTTCGAACAGGGTGTTTTGTAGTGTTTGTGTATGCGCTAACTTGCTTTCAACATACGCATTTTCAGCATTCAAATGCGCAATAACAGCGGCATCTTTGCGCTTATCATCACGCATCCAATAGTAGTTATCGATACGAGTGTCACCATGAATGGTCATTTCATGAGGTATTTTTTTGGCGACGGGTGCTGCAATCTGAATTTGCTCTGTAATAACGGCTTGTTCTTTATTATCGGGGACTTTATTACACGCTGATAGAACAGCTAAAGAGAGTGCCGCAAGGCAAAGTGAATGGCCAACTTTCATGGGATTCCTGTTTTCGTTTTATTATTCTGTCTCCAATATAAGTAAAAAAACTGCAATATATAAGTAGCCTTTGTGAAGCAATGTAAAAAGGGAGCCGAAGCTCCCTTTTATCACTTATTTATCAAGTAATTACTTTTGCTTACGACGACGCATAAATGCGAACGGTGCAGCAAGTAATGTTAACCATGCTAGTGAGCCTGAAGAAGATTTTTTCTTCTCTGGTTCTTCAGCTACAACATCTTCTGCCGGGTCTTGTGTTACTGCAATAGTAATCGTCACCGCTTCAGACATATTGCCTGCAGAGTCAACTGCAGTTACTGATACTTCGATAGAGGTTGTTTGCTCATAATCGATAGCACCCGCAACCATTAACTCACCTGCATCACTGATGCTAATGCTATCACTACCTGTCACTTCATATGTTGCGATAGGAGTCAGATCAGCATCTGGGTCAGTTGCAGTCACAGTACCAATTACAGTACCTTCTGCGGCATTTTCTTGAACAGAGAACTCACCAAGCTCAGCATCGATTACTGGGTTAACTTCTTCTGGCTCGTCAGCAACGTTCATAACTTCAACAGTCACCATCGCTGATTCAGAGATATTACCTGCAGAATCTACCGCCACAACTTCAAGCTCAATGCTCATCATGCCAGCATCGTAGTCAAGCATGTCGCTGTTTATAACAACAACATCACCTGAAGCAGTCACTGAAACAGCTGAAGAAGTAGAATTAACTACAATGTATTCAGCGATAGGGTTAGCAAGCTCAGCACCATATGTTGCTTCTAATGTGCCAATCACTGTATCTACCGCAGTATTTTCATCTACAGAGAATGATGCATCATCAAGAACTGGGGCAACATCAGCATCTTCGCTTGGTGTTGCTGCGTATGCTTTTGAGCCTGAGTCAGATAAGATCATGAAGTCTGCACCAGCGTTCAATAGTGTTGCAGAAGCGCCTGGCTCTAATGAGCTAACTACTTCGCCTGATTCATCAACTAGAGCTGCATATACGTCACTTGATGCGTCAGTGAATGTATATGTGCCCATTGCAACATCGCCTTCGCCTGATGCAATTGGTGTCCACGTTGCTTCTTCTGTACGGAAACGTACATTTGCAGTTGCGCGGCCAATATCATCAGCAGTAAGGCCAAATGCACCTAGACAGCTTTGCATTGTGAGGTGGTTATTACCTATGATTTGGTAAATATTATCAAGGTTACCTGAAGAGCTACCGTAGCCATGCGTAAAGGTAATTGCTGTACCTGGCTCAACATCATAGAACCATTCTAACTTACCATTTTGTACCGTTACATCGTATGTACCATCTTGGTCTACGTCGAAGTCAGCCATGAAGCCACCCACGTAAGAGTGAGTAATACCTTCATTCATCACAAGGGTAGTCAAAGTTACATAACCGCTATCACAGATATCAGTAGACACTGCAAATGTTTCGATTGATGCACCAACTAAATCAAAGCGTTGGTCTTCATCTACATCATCAGTCATTACTGTAGGAGCAAATATTGGCTCAAGTGCTACAGCACCTGTATTCGTTAACTCATGAGCAACACCATTATCTGTCGTCATTACTGGCATGAAGCTCATTGCTGCATTTGCTTTTGGTAATACGTGGTATACAAGGTGGAATGCTTCATCACTACCATCAGAGAAGATTAACGCACCATCAAGCTCTAGGTTAGTTAAATCAGCCGTAGCATCTTGTGAGCCGATATTGTCATCCGTTAATGTCCACTCAGGTAATGTTGCAGGATCAATCGTCGCTGTCACATCAAATGACATAGTTTGGCCTGCTGGCACTGTAATTGACTCTGGGTAGTCAAGAGAGAATGAACCACGTTCAACATCATCTGCATAACGCTGTTCAAGAGAAAGTGTGTACACTTGGTCTTCGTTAGAGAAGTTCTTAACTTGAACTGTTTTAGTAAGCTCAACTGTTTCAGATGCGTTTACTAAACCAAACGAAAGCGCTGCTTGTTTAGTATCTGCAGCCCAAGCAGCAACTGGTAAGTTAGCCGCTTTATTTACATCAACAAGACCCGCACCGATATAACTAATTGGTGCAAGCTCAGCGTCAGGGTTAAGCGCTAACGGCTCCATAGTCACATTTAGGTTTGCCGTGTTCATTAACGTCGCTTTAATTTCAAACGCGTTTCGCTCTGGCAGCGCTTCTTTTAATAAGCTCACCGCACCTGCAGTAATAGGACCCGAGAATGAAGTACCTGTTGCACCAGTAAGACCATCACCAAGACCAGGGTGAGCAGTCATGATATTAACACCTGGTGCTGTAATTTCAGGTTTTAACAGACCGCCCATTGAAGGGCCACGTGATGTGAAGTCAGCAATAGCACCAGAAAGAACTAGACGTTCAACTGTTAGGTTAAATGTACCGCCCGCTTTAAGTGCTGTACCTGCAGCAAATGTTACACCTACAGAAGGGATAGTTACAGTCGGATCTGAACCGCCCATAGGTGCTGGCGTGCCATCATCATTATTGTTTGCAATTATAACAAACTCTGCGCCTTTAGCTTGTGCTGCTAATACTTTAACTGTGAATGCACATGCACCACGGTCGATGATAACGCCTTTGCCTGTAAAATCTACGTCGTCAGCAAACGCTTCACAAGCCGTTTGATTCGCATCAGGGTACACAAGTTCCAAGTTTTCATTAGTGTAGTTAAATGCCATCTGTGGACCAAAGCTGGCCGGCTGTACAATCGCTTCTTCACCATCAACTGTACCGCTACCAATTGATTCTTCACCGGTAGGGTGAGTCATCGCACCTACTGAAAGAGCGTTTTCAGTTGTACTTGGACCACCAACGATGAATGGGTAAGCGCCATCATTACCTGCAGAGATAACAACGTTTGTGCCAAGTTTAACCGCTTGGTTGATGAACAGGCCAACTGCATCGTTTGCAATATCACCGTAATCACCACCGAGAGACATGTTGATAACATCAACACGGTCACTAATGTCGCCATTGCCATCAGGGTCCATTGCACTCTCAAGCGCTAGTAGTTGTGCAAGGCCAGGACAACCGCTATTACATACAGAGTAAACAAATAAATCTACGTTTGGCGCGATGCCATTAACAGAGTGAGAAACGTGTGTACCGTGGTTAGTTGTCACATCAATTGGATCATCGTCATAATTGATGTAGTCATAACCGCCTAATACTTTACCTTGTGGCCAATCAACTGAAGCAGGATCAGCAATTGCTGCAGCATACGCTTCGTCAGTACCCGCACCACCAAAGGCTGTATGAGTGTAGTCAATACCTGTATCAAGAACAGCAACGCGAACACCTTCACCTGTTGCTAAACCGTTAGATACTAGCGGAGTTGCTTCAATATAGTCAGCGCTGTCAGCAACATGCAACTCATAGTCGTATACTGGGTAAATGCCTTCTACTTGAGAATTTGATAGTAACTTAGCGACGTCTTGCTTATTACCATTTACCACAACAGAACTTACTAGCGTTGAAGTTTTAGCAACAACTTGAAGAGGCAAGTCCATACTGTTAATTGCTTGCTCTACGCTTGCTTGTGCTATTTTAGCTTGCGCTTGAATTGACGCTACATCCGCGCCCATTGTTTTTGCATTGATACTTGCAGGAGCATTTAACTTAATTAACCAACTTGTTGCTTCACTGCGAACTTTTTGTTCTTTCTTAGTTACCGCGCTCGCTTTGATTAATTTTTTACCGGCAAGATTATATTTAGAAAAGTCATTAGCTTGTGCACTAGCGCACATTGCACTTGTCACAGCCAAAGCAACTGCTGTTCTTTTTATTAGATTATTAGACATGGGTTCCCCTGGGATATGTTATGTTATCGTCTAAATAGTGATTGAAACAAAGTTTCAGAACTAATATAAAACGGAAACACAAACAAGAACAACATTTCAGTTACAAAACAATTACAAATATTTAAGATCGAAACACACAAATAATCACAACCCACTGTTTATAAATAACTTTACATGGTGAAGAGCAGTTGTAAATGTTTGTAAATGAAAATTAGGTGTTGAGTTTTAATAAATAGAGTACTTTCAAATGAATTCAGAAGTAATCAACATTCTTACCATGGCAAAAGTAATTCAAACTGCTGTTGCACCCGTCTTTTTAATTACCGGTATTGCAGCAACGTTAGGCGTGCTTTCAAACCGCTTGGCACGTATTACCGATCGAGCTCGGCAGTTAGAACGTAAACTTAAAGTCAGTACTGATGAAGACTTCAATAAGTCATTAACAACAGAGCTAAGGGCACTGTTGAAACGCTCTCGCTGCATTCATATCGCCTTTAGTTTAAGTGTACTCAGTGCCTTATTAGTATGTGCTGTGGTTATGTGTCTATTCTTATCACATATTCAATCTATCAACTTGAGCGTGACAATTGCTAGCTGCTTTGTGGCTGCTATGGCGCTTTTGATATGTGGATTTTTATCTTTGTTATGCGAGGTTTTCTTAGCCACCAGAAGCATGCGCCGTGGCATGATCTTCGCCGATATTGATATTAATGATTAAATTAAACTTAAGTTAAGATTAACCGCAATACACTTGAATATTATATTGAGCTAAGATACAACTCAGTTAGTTTACTTTTATGACATCTTAAGGGGCAAAAGGAATGAAATTAAAACAATTAGTAGTGGGTGCAATGCTTTCAACAATGGCATTTGGCGCATCAGCAAATTCTGTATTTGAAGAGCCAAGCGATGCAATCGAGTACCGTCAGGCAGCATTTTCAATGATCCGCGTACAAATTGGCGACATGGGCGATATGCTAAAAGGAAAAGTACCTTTTGATGCAGAACGTTTTCAAAAGCGTGCCGACAATGCAGCGGCATTATCTAAAATGCCTTGGGAAGCTTTCGTAGCGGGTTCTGACAAGGGTGATACATCTGCACTTGCAGCTGTATGGAGCGACAACGAAACCTTTATGAAAAAAGCAGTTGCTTTCCAACAATATGCAGATGAGCTAGCAGTTGCAGCACAAAGCGGCGATAAAAAAGTAATTGGCAAAGCATTTGGCGCATGGGCTAAAGGCTGTAAAGATTGCCATAAGTCTTTCAAAGACTAGTTAAAAATTTGAACTAAAAAGGCGCTTATTAGCGCCTTTTTTAATGTCTTGAATTACCTACCCAAGCAAATAGCTGAGTGGCTCTGCACCCCAAGTCGTAAATAGCACCACTAAGCACACTGCAAAAATAACAAAAGCTATCAACGGCGATTTTGTAACAGGCTCAGTAACCGCAACTTGGTCGCTACTGCCCGTTAGCATAGGTTTCACTAAGTTTTTTCCTTTAATGCGGTAAATCACAATCGCTATTACATGCAACACAATGGCATACAACAAAATATCAAAGTTTAAATGATGTAACCAACCGGCAAACTCTACGGTATCTGAGGATACATGCTCAACGAGTGGACCATCCGTTAAGATATCGTCACTGGTCATTAAGCCAGAGGTTAACTGTACGATAAGTAACGCAAAAAAGGCTATCACCATATAACTACCCGCCGCGCCATGACCCGCCTTATGTTCATTGCTTGTAAACGATTTAATTGCGGCGATTGGTGAATGAATCAGCGCAGACAGCTTTGCCGTTTTACTACCAATAATGCCCCAAACAAGACGTGTAATAATAAGCGCTAGAGTGAAGTAGCCTGCAGCAAAGTGCAGCTCCAACATACCTTCTTCAGCACTAAAATAGAGGGTTGCGATGGCCGCAACTAATAACCAATGGAAGCTTCTTATAAAGCCATCCCATACTTTAACTTTAGACATTGTAACTTTCCCTTTAAAAGACGCTAATGATTTCAGCAACAGGCTCGGCTATACATTATTGCAAACTTCAGTTATTTTGACACACCTCTATTTCAGCTGTTTTGATCTGAGCCATAACATCAAACATGAGCGATAAGATGCATAAATCAACAATAAGAGCCTTGCTAAAAGGATTTTTCGACATGCTCCCCTTATGCCTTGCGGTGTTACCTTGGGGAATTTTATGTGGCTCGTTAGCAGTTCAAAATGGCTTCAGTGCTTTAGAAACACAAGCTATGTCGTTATTGGTATTTGCAGGCTCAGCACAGCTCGTTGCGATTGAATTAATGGCAGGAAACACGCCGCTTTTAACTATTTTATTTACCACACTCATTATTAGCTCACGGCACTTTTTATATGGTTTAGCTATTCGCCACAAAGTAATAGATCAACCCTTTCGTTGGCGACTGCCAGTGAGTTTTGTACTAACAGATGAATTATTTGCTTTTTCGCATCATCACAAAGCCTACCGCACAAAAGTGCGCCTTATTTACGCGCTAAGTGCCGGCTTTAGTTTTTATATTGCCTGGAATATCTGGACCCTCCTTGGTATTGTCGCAGGAAGCTTACTTCCCGATTTAACACACCTAGGTCTTGATTTTGCCATCGCTGCCACGTTTATTGCTTTAGTTATTCCGGGTGTAAAGAACCTTGCAACACTGGCTACAGTGATCACCGCAGGCGTTGTAGCAACACTATTAAAAAGTCAGGGCTTTCAACTTTGGCTTGTCACCGCGGCTCTTATCGCTATGACGGTTGGTTATCTAATTAGTCGCTGGCAAGCAAAAGAGGAGCATACGCTATGATGATCACCATTTTATTAATGGCGTGTATTACCTTCTTCACACGTTACTTATTTTTGCACCGCGCATTACCATTCAAAGTCGGTCCGAAAATGCAGCAATTTTTAAGTTTTAGCGCCCCAGCCGTACTCACCGCAATTTGGGTGCCCATTGTGTTTATTAATGACGAAGGGATAAATCTAGAGTGGCAAAATCCTTATCTAAGTGCTGCTATTTTGTCTGTTATCGTGGCCTATAAAACACATAACATATACTACACAACACTGGCAGGTATGGGATTATTTATAATTTTAAGTTAGCTACGATACTTAACGCCAAGTAAGAAGAACCGCTGATTAAAATTTACCCTTTTAGAAAGATGCCAAGCAAGTTAGAATCAATGCAACAATAATAAAAAGTTATCATTATGAGCGAATTTCACCAACTTTCTGCCACCAGCCTACAAGGCCAAACCGTTGACTTTTCTGATTTTGAAAACAAGGTTGTGCTTGTTGTAAATACCGCAAGTAAATGCGGTTTCACTCCACAATATGAAGGCTTACAAGCACTGCACGAAAAGTATCATGAGCAAGGCTTAGTAATAATTGGTTTTCCATGTAACCAGTTTGGCAAACAAGAACCAGGTGATGCAAAAGAAATTAAAGAAGGCTGCCTTATTAACTATGGCGTTAGCTTTTTAATGATGAGCAAAGTCGATGTGAATGGCGAACATGCTCACCCTGTTTTTAGATACCTAAAATCAGAATTACCGGGGTTTATCACCCGCAAAATAAAATGGAACTTCACCAAATTTTTAATTGGTAAAGATGGCAAGGCCATTAAGCGATATGCGCCACTGACAAAACCTGAACAGCTCGAGTCAGACATCGCAGCTGCACTGGGCAAATAACAAAGCCTAAAAGCAATAAAGAGGCAAATTGCCTCTTTATCTAAATTTATGCTTAGTCGTTCAAGTACTCGTCAAAGTCGTCGTCGCCTAAGTTTCTGCGCAAGCGTTTTTGTTCAAGATAGTCTTCCAACTTCTTCTTTACGCGTTGCTTTTTCTTGTCGTGTTGATTACGCCCGACCATTTCGTACTCGTCTTCAACAAAATCGTCATCTAGCGCGTCATAACTAAATGTCTTACCCACAACCCACTCCATAAAGTGTTTGAGACCAATTCTTGAGATTAAAATTTGCTCGATGAATTGGCAAAGATTAAAAAGCTCAGTAGTAATTTAGTATCTAAAAAACCACCAAAATAAAGCCATACACCCATGCTAAATAGGTCATATGTCAATATTGTGAATAAATAGCGCTAAATTTGATTTCTGAAAAGTGAGAGTTTTTTATCGTTTCGATAAAAGTCATTTATGCATGTGTATTTTTTAGTTAATTTGACTAAAAAATGGTTAAAAAGTTATTCCCCGCAATTTTTAAAAAACCATAGAAACACAGCAAGGCATTGAATTAATTGAACTTATAAATTTTGGCATTCAATTTGATTATGTATTTGTGTCATTTCAAACAGGAAAGAAAAAAATGAAAAAGTTATTGTTAGTAAGTTCTTTATTTATCGCTACCGGCGCAATGGCTCATAACGATAATGATACAAATATTTCATTCAGCGGTGAGCAGTGTGATGTTGAATTTATAAATGATGTACGCATCACACCAAGCGAGTTAGAAGTATACACAGCCGATAATCGCACTATGAAAATCATCGATCAGCACACTTTATATATCGATGGTCAAAGCGTGTCGCTTGATGCTTCACAACAGCAAGCAATTGCAGATTACTCAGACAGCTTACGCAGCCAACTTCCTGAAGTAGCAAATATCGCACTTGATGGTGTAAAAATAGCTGGTGTAGCCATCGAAGAAGTCTCAAATGCTTTCAATATTGATGGCCTAAGCGACATTTCAGAATTAATGGACGATATCAGCGTAGAAGTACAAAACGCTTTCTATCAGCAAGGTGCGTTCACCATGGGTCAGCAAAATTTCGAAAAATTTGGCCAAAACTTTGAAGACCAATTCGATGAGCAAATCGAATCGGCTGTCGAGTCAGCCATGATGCAATCGATGGGCAGTATTTTAGTGGCGCTAGGCTCTGAACTTTTAGGTTCAGGTGGCGACATGGATGAGTTTGAGCAACGTATGGAAAACATGGGCGCACAAATCGAAGCTCGTGTAGAAACACAGGCAGCTCAACTTGAAGAGCGTGCAGATGCATTATGCGGCAGCTTTGCTGATATCGCTCATAAAGAGCAAGAGCTAGTAGTTCTAGTACCAGAGCTAAAAGAGTATCAACTATTTACTTTCAAACAGAATGCAGAGTAATTGACTAATTAACATCCCTGAACCAAAACACTTGGTCCTTTCGCGCAGAGCTTGCTCTGCGCTTTTTTATTTTTTGGCCAGCACAGTCAGCTGCGATAACGTTTTAATCGCCTGCTCTAAATTCTCAGACCAAGGCAAGCCATAACTTAAACGAAAACAGCTACGGTACTTTTTACCCGCTGAGAATATCAACCCTGGAGTAATACTGATCCCCGCCTCAAGTGCCAAATGGAATAACTTTACCGCATCATATTGGCTACCAAGGTCAACCCAGATAACACAGCCACCCTGCGGATTACTAATACGCGCACAACTTGGCATATATTGCTGCAGGCACCAAATCATACGCTCTTTGTTGGTACTTAAGCGCTGTCTAAGCAAACGAATGTTACGGTCGTACTCACCGCTAGCTATAAACTCATACAAGGTCCACTGGTTTATAAGTGGCGCGGAGCAACTAAGCGCGCGTTTGTGTCGCCTTGCTTGCTCTGCAAACTTACCAGCAATGATCCAACCTATGCGATAACTGGGAGCAGCTGTTTTTGAAAACGACGCGCAGGTGATCACTAAGCCCTTTTTTGAATAAGCTTGTGCAGGAGTGGCACGCTTAGCTGTAAAATGTAAGTCACCATAAACATCATCCTCAATAAGCACCACGTCACGCTGCTCTAAAAGTGCCACTAATTGCTCACGCTTGGCATCAGGCATAAAACTGCCAACAGGATTATTTAATGAGGTTGAAAACACACAGGCTTTTATATCATGCTCATCGAGTGCTTGAGCCAAATCATCTAGCCATATTCCTTCATCGGGGCACAGCGGTATTTCCAGCGCCTTTAAGCCTAAGCTTTCAATTAATTCGATAATGCCAAAATAACAAGGCGACTCGATAGCAATAACATCACCGGGTTTAGCAACACACTTAAGGGCAATCGCCAACGCTTCTTGAGCACCATTGGTGATCACTAGTTCATCGCTATCAACCCCAATGCCAAAATCCAGATAGCGATGAATGAGTTGTTTTTTAAGTGGTGCAAAGCCATCCATCGGGCCGTAATTAATTGCCGATGCGCCCGCTAATGTCATTACTCGGCGCATTGTTCGTGCCAGTGCTTTATCTGTTGGTGCTGCGGCTACAGGGTTGGCGATACCAAATGGCACCACATTAGCTTTATGGATAGCGCTGTAGACTTGCTCAATCAAGCCTTGCTTATTGACTGTGGTAGGCTCTCGACTGAGCCTAACTCGCTTTGGTCGTGACTGATTTAACTGTGAAGACTTTAAAAAGTACCCTGACTTTTCTCTTGCTTCAATCAATCCTTGCCCTTCAAGTAATTGATACGCCTGTTTTACAGTAGGAATACTAATATTGAGCTTGTCTGCCATTTTTCTGAGCGAAGGTAACTTTTCACCCGGTAATAACGAGCCTTGCAAGCAAAGATCTCTAACTAGCTGAATAACTTGTTGATATAAGAACTCACTGTTACTACGACTGATAACTTGTGACATAGCCCACCAAACTGTATAGGTTGCATTTCTAGTTTTCTGTATATGTTAAGTATACAGAAGAGGATTAAAATGAACATACTTTCAATTTTTGGGTACTAACTATGAAAAGCGCCGCTCTCTACCTTGCTACAGTACTGATCTGGGGATCGACTTGGCTAGCTATTGAGTTTCAACTAGGTGATGTCGCTGTTGAGGTCTCTTTATTTTACCGCTTTGCCATTGCAGCCATTTTAATGTGGGCCTTTGTGCTCATGAAAAAGCTACCTATGCATTATTCACTGCGTGATCACGGATTTTTTGCTTTATTAGCCTTATTTAACTTTGGTTTAAATTATTTAGTGCTGTATTGGGCGCAGAACTATCTCACCTCAGCAATGGCCTCAATAGCGTTTTCGATGTTGCTATTGATGAACATTATTAACACCCGCTTGTTCTTCGCAAAGCCAATTGCGAAACGAATTTACTTTGGCGCTCTACTCGGCGTAATGGGTATTGCCAGCTTATTTTGGCCACAAATTCAGCAATTCGACTTGAGTAATGGTGCGTTGGTCGGGTTACTACTTGCGCTATCTGGAACCTTTGTGGCTTCATTGGGAAATATGGTCAGCGTTCGAAACTCTCAGCGTAATATTGGCGTACTTCAAGGCAATGCCTGGGGTATGTTATACAGCGCTTTAGGTCTAGCTGCTTATGTTTTAGTAAGCGACGTTGAGCTCACGTTGAACGCCCCAAGTAGCTATTGGGTATCGCTTTTCTACTTAGCAGTGTTTGGCACCGTAATCGCATTTGCTTGTTACTTCGCGCTACTTAAAAACATCGGCCCTGAGCGCGCAAGCTATGTGATCGTGTTATTCCCACTGGTTGCAGTGGTGTTAAGTACTTTATTTGAAGGATTTGAATGGCAAGCGAATACCTTTATGGGTTTTAGCCTAGTGTTATTCGGTAATGCTATCGTGCTGACTCCTACTCGACAAATTAAAGCATTTTTTGCTGCGCGTAACTTGCAGCAAAAAAGCTCCGTCCCCAGTTAGAAGTGACTATGTCGCCTCTAACACCAAGCGCTGGCAAATTTTGCCGGCGCTTTTTTATGGCACATGAAAACGAAGTGCTTGTTTGTGAATCTTAACTTTAGCCGGAGTAAAACCAACAAGCTCACCATCGGCTTCTATAGCCAACCCTTTCGTGGTGACCTCTGCAGTTGTTAACTGGGTATATTCTAGCGCTTGCAAACCATGATGCTTTACGAGCAGTAAATACAAAAAGCTGATCAGGTTTTTCAATAAACCGCCAGCTGGCATACAGTAGCAATCAAGCTGACCATCATTTAACTTTGCCCGAGGGGCAATCTTTAAGCCACCACCAAAGTAATAATGATTAGCAAAAATCGTCGCTAAATTACTGTAGCTGAGTGCTTTACCATTAAACTCACCCTGAAGTGACTGTGCCTTAAATGAAAATAGCTGCTTGATGCCCTGCCAAGTGTAGCCAAACGAGCTAAAACTTCCGGCTTTATTTAGTTGAGTCACGACTTCAGCGTCAAAACCTATTCCCGCCACATTAATAAAATAGCGCTGATTGATTTGTCCAACATCGATTAACTCTGTACGGCTATTAAAAACAGCGTCATACCAAGCTTGTTGTTTACACGCAAAGCCACGAGCAAAATCATTTCCTGTGCCTGCCGGAATTAACGCGATAGAACAGCGACTCGACATTAATGCATTAACAGCTAAATGCAGCGTCCCATCACCACCAATCACCACAACTTGAGTTTGGTTTTTAGCCAAAAGCGCTATATCAGCGCAATCATTCTCAAACTTGCCTGTGGTTAAATACAATTCAGGCTCAATCTGTCTTTTTTTACATTCTTTTAGTAGCCAATCAACACTGTTTTTATGATTTTTTTTGTCACTTGGCTTTATTATTATCAACATCAACGGTTACTTCTTTTCTTGCACGGCAAAAACACCACACTCGTTCAAATTATATTAATCTGAATAATTAGTCACTTTCTCACTCTAAAAACGCATAAATAAAAATAATAAAAATTAAAAACCTTTATTTACCTACACTTCAGCGTTAAAGAAACTGCATAAGCATGCAAGATATCAGTAAGGTAAAAACTTAACCCCATGTTAATAAAAGGCTTTTGGATTAGAAAAAGTTATCCGACAGACTCAATTTTTATCGTTTTATTTTTGTTCAGTTTGATTGCAAAATACTCACGTTTTCAACCAAACACAACCCGGAGCAAAGTAATGAACCCAATTAATACATTAAACCAAAACGCTGCAACTCATGTTGCCGTAAAACCAACAAACCGCAAAGCAAAAATGTTGGCAAAACTTAATCGCTACGGCAAAAAGTTAGCTCTTGGCGGCGCAGTACAACACAAGTAATCCCCAACCATGGTTACTTTATCGGTGCAGTAAACACCCAACCACTAACGAAGATCCTTCTTTAGCTCCTCCGTTTACTGCTCCAATCCCTTTCTTTTAAGTTAAAAACAGCAATTAATTAAACCTTTTTACAAAAAACTCCCTCTTTACGCTCAAAAAACAAGCAAACAAACTTTTTCCTATTTACACAGCCGATTCAGCTAAGTATTATTCTCGCATCACGATGTGGAGAGATGGCAGAGTGGTCGAATGCACCGGTCTTGAAAACCGGCAGGGGTTTGTAGCCCCTCTAGGGTTCAAATCCCTATCTCTCCACCACTTATTTTTATTTGTTGATTAATTTCAGCAAATTACAATCAGAATTATGCGCTGGAGAGGTGGCCGAGTGGCCGAAGGCGCTCCCCTGCTAAGGGAGTATAGGGTTTGTAGCTCTATCGAGGGTTCGAATCCCTCCTTCTCCACCATTTTATTATTAAAAACCGCTTTTAAGCGGTTTTTTTATGCCCGAAAACTTGCACACTTCATTATATTTCATGCATGCTAAGTATCTATTTGCTACACAAAGTGATGCTATGTTTCGTTTTGCATTTTTTACTCTTGCCCTACTTACCTGCACCAACAGTCAAGCCACTATTTATAAGTGCATGATTGACGGGGTTGCCACTTTTACGGAACAGCCTTGTGGAAAAGATGCAGTAATCGTGAAAATTGCACCGCCACCAGCAACTAGCCAAACACCAGCTACAGAGCAGCCGCAAAAACCACAAAAGCCTGCCGACTTAAGTGTTGAAGATTATTTAAAAATTCAAAAAGCCGATCGTGAAATAGAGCGCCTTCAGCTAGAAATTAAAGAACTACAAAAACAACAAAGTGAGCGCATCGATAAACTCAATAATATGACGCAAGATGCCGCAAATAGGTTAGGCGCAGCGTCTATTGATGATGCTATCAGCAAACAAAGTGAGCGTATTAACGCTTACTATAAGAGCCAAATCAGCATCCTCGAAAAACAGGTAGCACAGTTAGAAGAAAACAAAAAGCAGCTCAAAGAGCGAGGCACGCAATCCAATTAGCTTAACTTACTAAAACTGGTCAGACATGATATAACAACATTTGCTGATTTAGTTTAAGGGTCAATTGTTTTGCACATTCACACGCTCGAAGGTTATATTCAAAATATCTATTTAGTTGAATATCCAGATAAATTGATGCTGCTTGATGGGTGTTGCCGTGCTGATGTTGATACTGTATTTGACTATATTACCGAACAACTAAAGCGCCCCATCACTGACTTAAAACTGATTGTAGTCACCCATATGCACCCAGATCATGCCGGTGGAGCGCATGCACTAAGAAAGTTAAGTGGCGGCAAAATAGCTACGTCGAACGCTCCAGGTCAATGGTATAGAGGCATTGATGGTTTCTTAATGCATTTAACCGATATCGCTTTGGCTTGGTGGGTCGCAGGTAGGTTAAATAAAAAACGCCACAACCTTTGGTACAGCCGCCATCTAGATGCAGATTATTACCTTGCTACTGATGCAACCCTACCCGGCTTTGACGATTGGCAAGCACTACATAGCCCAGGTCACACTGACCGAGATATTAGCCTTTATCATATTCCTAGCGAGCGAATTTACATTGCTGATTTACTAGTAAAAGTAAAAGGGCAGCTTGTGCCACCCTTTCCTGTTTTTTACCCTAAGCTGTATTTAAGCTCTTTGTTGATGCTAAAAGCGCTACAACCAAAACGGATTATGTTTGCCCACAGCAACGAAGTCAGTATTGATGACATCGACTTTGAGCAAGTTTTAGCGCTGGTCCCAGAAAAACCAATGACGCATTGGCGTTCAGTCAAAGCAAAGGCTCGACAAGCACTTAATTTAAAGCGCTTTTCACAGTCGTGATAAAAGTATCTATATCCTGCTGATCATTATAAATATGAGCAGAGACTCTTAAGCCTAAGTGACGTTCATCAACCGCAATATTCGCTGCAATAAGCGCAGCTTTAACAGCCGCTTGTTGCTCGCCAAAATGCATAATAGCCGTACCAGAGCATTTGTCAGCCTGTATTGGTGAGCGCATATAATCAGCTAATTGATCATGAAACTGCGCGAGCATTGCTAAGTTATGAGCACGTACTTTCTCAATACCAAGATCAGCAAAGTAATTAATACTATGCGAAGCCAAAATATAAGGTGCAACTGAAGGGGTACCGCCCCAAAAGCGCAATGCGGTTTGATGATAAGCAAAGTGCTTAATATCAAACTCAAACGGATTTTGATGAGAAAACCAACCAACATCTTGTGGCTGACAAAGTGAAAGCTGCTTGCTGCTAACCCATAAATAAGCAGCACCAGGCCCACCACATAACCATTTAACACTCGAGCCCAACATAAAATCGGCATCAAGCTTAGTTAAGTCGACCTCTAAAATACCCGCAGACTGCGCAACATCTAGTAAGCTCAATGTGTTGTGTTGTTTCGCGATATTTATAATTTCATGAATAGGCGCTTGCTGACCCGTGTTTGAATAAACATGGCTAATAAAGACTAAATCAATATCATTTTTCGCTAAATATGACTGCCAAATCTGCGCATCGGTTAGGTCTTCATGCTTACCTATAAACACGATTTCAGCACTTTCCGGTAGGGCCTTTTGCATCGCAAAACCCATACTTGGAAAGTCACTTTCGGCCATCAATACTTTGCAATTTTCTTGTTGAAGTCGCGGGTGCGACATCAACAGCTTGGTTAAACCACTCGATAAGTTAACTTGTGGACAAAATAACTCACTGTGCGAGTTAAATAATTTAGCGAGACTACTCGTAAATGCCTCAACACCTTGCAACCACTGTTGCCATGGTTCTTTATTTTCATTTTGCCAAGCAGCAAAAAACTGCTGATGAAAATGCTGCTCAGCAGATTTTAAGGGGCGCCCAACAGAGTGGTTAAGCAAATAGCTGCCTTGTGGAATTACAAAATCGTCTTTACTCATTACTTAATCCACTGTTTTAACTTAGTTAAATCATCAAACCGAGTTCGAATATCGTCCCTTTTTGCTGCCGCACGGCGATCACGTAACTGCTCTAGTGAGTTAAGTAACACATGCAAAGGCGGCCCACTGGCAGTGACTTTATCCATATGTTGTTGCTGCATTTGCTGTGAAGGCTGCGCTATGTATTTACTGACCAACTGATTATGGTGGCCAATGGCAGTATCACCATGCAGTTTACACACTTGAATGAACAGCTTTAAGTTAGTTTGTAACCATTCGCTATCGCGCTCAGCTTCTGCCGCTAAAAAGTCATCCATAATGCTTGTCATACGCATGCTTTCACGCAGGATCTGTTGATCTTCAGGCATCATATACAAGAATTTATCCACCAGCATTTGCGAGTAACTAGGTTCATTAGCAAAACAAAGACCAAGCAATAAATCGATAACATTAATGCCCGCAAAATCACCGGCATTCGCGCCACGATATACCTCTTTACCTACTCGATACGGCTTGTAATAAGGGCGTACACAATAGAAAAAGCGGTCTGTATCGAGCTTGTTGTATAACGTATTATTCGACTCAATCACATCAAGCAATGCTTGTTTTGCCACTGCGAGTAAATCTGCTGCGATAGGGTGTGATATCCCTAATGGCTGAATTTTTAATAAAGCATCTGCCGCGCGCTTATACGCTAAAATGCCCTTGGTATTGTAATCAATAAAGATTTTCTCATCTTCAAGGTCAGTAAAGCGCTTATACAAACCATCAACCGCTTTATTGTGGGTGGTTAAATGTGCCGTTGCAAAACGTGGGGTTACGCCAATAGATGCACCAATGTGCATTGCCAACGCAGAAGCTTCAACAAGCGGTGAACTTGTTTCACGAGAAGGCTCAGTGATCTCATGGCGACGGCATGCCGCCATATACAAGCCAACATTACCTAATAAGTCAAAGGCATTATCAAAGCCTTCATCGGTATTGCCCTCTGCCAGTAATGCACGAATATGCTCATTACCTTCTTGCTCTAATTGACGTTTAAGGTGCTCACCGACACCCTCTACATTCGCTTTATCGTCTTGTTGCCAATATAGTTTTTCTAATTCGCTGTTGATCTCAACAAAACGGGTGCGAAGCCAGCTATCAAATGCCTTAGTGTTCTCAGTCACAGGCTCACTCCAAAATAATTATATTGCGATAATGTTAACAGAGTTCAATGAGTGCTAATCGCCAAAATATAGACTAGAATCCATCTAGATTAGTGAAAATCACTCAAATAAAAATGAAATTAGATAAAAAAGACCAACAATTACTTAATGCTTTACAGGATAATGCGAGAACTTCTGTCTCAGAGCTGGCACACTCGGTTAGCCTGTCCGATACCCCTTGCCTACGCCGCATTAAAAAGCTCGAATCAGCAAATGTGATCAGTGGTTACCATGCTGCCATCAATCCTAAAGCCGTTGATTTAAATGTGTCTGTGTATGCCTTTGTTCGCTTAAACCAGAACTCTGTTACCGCTGCTGAGCAATTTGAACAGCAGGTTGAGAAGCTTGACCATGTACTTGAGTGTTCTGTTATTTCAGGCAGTTATGATTACCTGCTGAAGATCGTTGCCGCTGATTTAGAAAGCTATGAAAGCTTTGTGAAACATAAATTAGGTAGTATTGATTGTATTGCTAACATCGAATCGACAGTGGTCTTAAAACAAGCGTTCACTAAGCGTCATTTACCGCTCGCTTGACGCACCTTGCTTGCAAATAAAACATAACTCGATAAGCTAAAAATAGGCTTTAAAAGGATGCTTAAAATATGAAATTCATCAACTTAGTTGCTATCTCTTCGGCCATCAGTGGGCTATTTAGCAGCTCATTAATGGCACAGCAACAAACCTGCCTTACTCAGCTTGAAGACCAAGAACTGATGATGAAAAGTAAGCGCGAAGGACTGTTTAGAGAGCCATTACCACGCACCCATAGCACCTTTAGCTATAATATCGAGCAAGCATTTAGTGACTATTTAACCGCTGCTTACCTGCAAATTAGTAGCGAAAACCCGCGCGCTAATTTGCCATGCCCTGTTTACACAGACACCTATCAGCAGCTTGTTGCACAAGGCGCTCGACCAGCTAACGCGACTGTTGCCGATTTAATAAGCCCATTTGAACTTAAACAGGCCAATAGCCGTAAAGCAGTGCTCTTGATCCACGGTTTAACCGACTCACCCTTTACCTATCACGACCTTGCACAAGTGTATTATCAACAAGGGTATACGGTACGCACAATTTTACTACCTGGGCATGGTACCGCTCCTGCAGCACTTAGAGACATCGATGCCGATGATTGGCAAAAGGCTAGCGTGTATGCCATTGAGCGCACATTAAAAGATTTTGATCAGGTGATATTAGGGGGCTACTCAACGGGTGCTGCACTGGTTATTGATTACTTAACTCAAGGCCCGGTCGATAATAAGATTACTGCTGCTATGTTGTTTTCACCCGCAAGCGAGCCACACAATAAAAACGGTTGGCTGGCGAAATGGGTTGATGCGATTCCATTTGTGAATTGGATTGATAAAGATGCGGACCTTGATTTTGCCAAGTATGAGTCGTTTCCATTTAGTGCAGCCTCAGCTAGTCACGAAGCAATGAGCCGTATTAGCCTTGATGAACTACGTCATCGCCAACTCCCTAATGTAGCGATATTTAGCACTTTTAGTGATGTTGACACCACAATAGATAACCAAGCAACCTTTAAGATTTTAACTAAGCTGCACGACCCAAAAACGCGCAAAAATAACCAGCTTGATCGCCTTGTATACTATGGTGATGACGATAATATTCCCGCCAGCTTTCCAGCTGATTACCAAATAATTCGTGATGACTGCGACACCGATGACTGTAAAAAAATCAAAGGAATGTCACATATTGGTATTGTTAATACACCCAGCAACCCTTACTACGGTCGCACAGCATTGTATCGCAATTGCGGAAGCTACTTAGATGACGACACGCTTTATACAGCCTGCAAATACCAAAAAGACGTTGTGATGGGTGAACGAACAGCCGAAAATTTACAAGCGCACAAACCCTTTGCACGACTCACGTTTAACCCTTATTTCGATAAGCTTGCTATGCATATCAACAGTTTCATCAAAGATATTGAATCGGCTGCACAATGAGTGAGTTTAGCCACCGCTGGTTTAATCAAATAAGTGAGATTGATGCCACTCTTTGGCAGTCATTTTTTGATGATACGCCCTTTACTGATCACGCTTTTTTAGCGGCTTTAGAACAAACGGGCTGTGTGAGTGAAGAGTCGGGTTGGCAACCTATGCACCTAGCAATTTACCAGCAAGAACAGGTCATAGCCTTACTACCCGGGTATCTAAAACACCACTCTTATGGTGAATATGTATTTGACTGGGCTTGGGCTGAAGCCTATCAACAACATGGCCTAGAGTATTACCCTAAATGGCTGTGTGGCGTACCATTCACACCTATTGCTGGGCAAAGAATTAGTATAAATCACGATAACCCCACTGAAGTCTATGCTTACACTCAGCATGTACTCACAGCAACAGCAGCGCAGTTAGGCTGGTCAGGTTGGCATATAAATTTTTGCTACCAGCAACAAGCGACTGCATTAACTAGCGATACCGTAATGCAACGTCATGGCGTGCAGTTTCAGTGGTTTAATGAAGGCTATAATTGCTTTGAGGATTTTTTAGCTTCACTCACCGCAAGAAAGCGTAAATCGCTCAAAAAAGAACGCGCTAAAATAACTGAACAGCAGATAGCCGTAGAATGGATCGAAGGTGCTGACATCAGCAAACAGCACATGCAGCAATTTAGTCATTTTTACCGCCAAACCTATTTAAAGCGCTCAGGCCACAATGGTTATTTGAATACCGCCTTTTTCGAGTTATTGCAGCAAAGCATGGCCGACAAACTGGTGCTAATGTTCGCTAAATATCAAGGAGAGGTGATTGCCGCCACTCTCAGTTTTAAAGATCAGAACTGTTTGTATGGTCGTTACTGGGGAACGAACTATGAGCTCGATAGTTTGCACTTTGAGCTTTGCTATTACCAAGGCATTGAATACTGCATTGCCAACAAACTTAAACAGTTCCATTCTGGCGCACAAGGTGAGCATAAAATAAGTCGTGGTTTTAAGCCCGTATCTACCTATTCACTGCATCATATTCAGCACGGTGATTTTGCAGCTGCCATTAGCGATTTTATTACTAGAGAACGCCAACATATGGCGCTCTATAAAGCCCATTGCGAAAGCTTACTGCCTTTTAAACAGCAATAATTGGTTATTCGCTGGCATTTGCACATCTTCAACCAAGGTTAAGCCTGCTTGCTCTGCAAGTTGGCAAATCGCTTCAAAATCACGAATCGCACTATTTGCATCTCGCTGTTTTAAAAAAGCATCGAATTCGGCATTACTAGCACTGGTAAACTTACCTTGGTACTTAAATGGTCCATAAATACACAGCTTACCTTTTGGCGCTAAGTGCTTTGCTACACCTTGGAAAAAGCGCTCCACCAGTGGCCAGCTAATAATGTGTATTGTGTTCGCGGTGAAAATGGCATTCACAGTTTCAACCGGCCAAGGATCATTAAGGTCGAGTGTCAGTGGCGCATGCAAGTTAGTTAATGCAGCTTCTTGATGCCATTGTAAAATCCCTGGGTGATTAACCTCGCGATCACTGCAATGCCACTGCAAATGTGCTAAATGCGTTGCAAAATGCACACTATGTTGCCCAGTACCTGAGCCGACTTCTAATACATCCGTCACATCAGAAAAGAACGCTTCTAATACGTTTAAAATAGGTAATTTGTTGTTTTCACAGGCTTGAGAGAAGGGTTTATCCATACAAATTAGTGCACCATGTTTGGTAATTAGTGCACAACAGTAAAGCAAAAATAAATAATAAAGTCGCGGTGAATTTATTAGTTAAAAATATAAACCCATTATTTTCAACAAGTTAAATTTATTAATCAATATTGGTACAGCTTATGCTATTTCTTAAGTGAGTTAACCAATAGGAGCAATATTATGTATATCTCACCCTACACCGCTGTAGATGCAGCACTTGCAGCCAGCGAACGTGCTGAAAGCGAAAAAGCCGCCTTAACAAGTTGTGATGACAGAGCAACCGTGATCGATCTTCTTTCTCAATGTAACAAAGAAAATGTACAGGCGCCGAAAAAACATGAAACAGACCAGATTTTTATTCTCGGCTACAATTAATCACACACAGTTAATCCATTCAGTCTTAGCTTCAATATATAAGACTTGCACTAAAACCGATTAACTGTAATGATAACAATTATCATTACAGTTAATCGGTTTTTCTATGCACTCTCACAATGCTATGCTCCATTATCAGCGGCAAATGAAATGTGTTTGCCAAAGACCTGGGCTACATGCCCCTGCACTTGTTGCTAACTATGTTGAAGCGGGTTTAAACATCGCACGCTATTACGAAAAGCATCACAACTTTATTTTGCAAGAGCTGTATCTAAGACGCACCTTTCATGAACTACTTGAAAAGATGTGTGATTCATTAGTGCATAATGCAATTCGTAAACAATGTTTGGCTCAGCTTTATAAACCGCAACTTGCGCTAAAGCGTTACTACAAAACTCATAACTGTATTGAAAAGTATTTCAGTTTGGAGCGAGAAGCGTGTCTTCTCAGCCAAGAATTTAACCCGATTTAGGAGTGTTTATGAGCCAATTTAGAACCGAATCAGATAGCATGGGTGAACTACAAGTCCCTGCCAATGCGTTGTATCAAGCTCAAACGCAACGCGCTATCAACAATTTTCAAATTAGTGGCTTAGCCATGCCTAAGCAATTTATCACCGCCCTCGCCTACATTAAGCAAGCTGCCGCGCAAAGTAATGCTGCTTTAGGCCATTTGAGTCAAGGTAAAGCTAAAGCTATTGAGCAAGCATGCCAAGAGGTCATCGACGGTAAACATTTTTCAGAGTTTCCTGTTGATGTATTTCAGACAGGCTCTGGCACTAGCTCAAATATGAATGCCAATGAAGTCATTGCAACGCTGGCGAGCCAATTTGCAGGGGAAACCATTCACCCCAACGATGATGTGAACATGGGACAAAGCTCAAATGATGTGATCCCCACTGCGATTGCTGTAAGTAGCGCTATTAACATCATTTATGAGCTGTTTCCTAAACTCGATAAACTCAGTCAAAGCCTACAAAGCAAACAAGCCGAAGTGGGCCATATTGTGAAAACCGGTCGCACACATTTAATGGATGCAATGCCTGTGAGTTTTTCACAAACACTGGCTGCATGGCAGTTACAAGTGGATCATGCAATGGCAGGCATTCGCCAAGCTCTTGAGCGAGTTTGTGAACTTGCACAAGGTGGCACAGCAGTTGGTACCGGCATAAATGCCGATCCAGCATTTGCCGGTGAGTTTTGCCAACACTTGAGTGAGAATGTAGGTATTCGCTTTAGCCCAAGCAAAAACTTCTTTTATAACATAGGCTCACAAGACGCCATTGTTGCGCTCTCAGGCCAGCTAAAGGTACTTGCTGTAGCACAAATGAAAATAGCCAATGACTTGCGCTGGATGAACTCTGGCCCACTTGCAGGTCTTGGTGAAATTGAACTTGAAGCTCTACAGCCAGGTTCATCAATTATGCCGGGTAAAGTAAACCCTGTGATCCCTGAAGCGGCGGCTATGGTCAGCGCACAAGTAATTGGCAATGACGCGACCATTACAGTGGCTGGTCAAGCCGGTAACTTTGAGCTCAATGTAATGCTACCTGTGATTGCCCTAAACATTTTGCAAAGTATCGAACTTTTAGCAAATAGCAGTGAAGCACTGGCAGATAAAGCGATTGCCAGCTTTAAAGTAAACCAAAGCAATGTTGATAAAGCGCTCGCTAAAAACCCAATTCTGGTTACTGCACTTAATCCGGTGATCGGCTATAGCAAAGCCGCAAAAATTGCCAAATTAGCTTATCAAGAAGGTCGCCCTATTATTGATGTTGCTGCTGAGCATACGGATATTTCACGCGAAGAACTGAGCGAGTTATTGAACCCAGCCAAACTAACCCAAGGTGGTTTGTAATACCTATTTATTGCAGATAGCTGTAAAACTTTTATCTTATTGTAGCTCTGTGAATACAGAGCTACTTACTGAAAGCTAACGTTTTTATTGCTCCACTTTGAGCAATGTGTATGATAGTGAGTACTTATTCAACGATTTTTAGGTATGTTATGCGCTATCCACTATTGGCAATTTTATTTCCTGTGTTATTAACTGCGTGCTCGGACGCTGCAACTAATGAGCAAGCCGAATCAACGGCAACCAGCAATAAACTTGTCGAGGCACCAAAAGCCGTTGAAATAAAAAACACTGAGGAAGTGACCAAAGCAGCCCCAGATAAAGCCACTATTAGCTCTGCCCATGAGCAACTTAAACAATTAATCGATGATCCAAGCTGTGACAACAGCACCCAATGTAAAGTATTACCTGTTGGTAGTCGTGCTTGTGGCGGCCCAAGTAGCTTTATTGTTTATTCAACCAAAACAGCTGACACTGCTGAGGTTGAAAAGCTTGCAAAAGATATCACCGCCCTTGAAAAGCAATTTAACGCAGCAAACGACATGATGAGTATTTGTCAGCATCTAACCGCACCAGGTGCGCAGTGTTCTGAGAATACTTGTGTTAGAATCGAAGGCTCAGCGGCAAGTGTATACTAAGGAATAAGCAATAATGGTTCGTTCATCGACTTTCAAGAAACTTTTCATCACCACAACTGTGTTAGCAAGCATTGCTTTAAGCGGTTGCGAAACAACAACGTCGGGTAGTTCTGCGCGCGTTGATTTAGGTGATTTAAACGATCAGCTGAACGATATCGTTAGCAATAATAGCTGTACCGCGAGCTTTCAATGTAAGGTGTTAGAAGTTGGTGAGCGGGCATGTGGTGGGCCAAGTCGCTATGTGGTTTATTCAACGTTAAACAATACACAAGAGCAAGCAGAGCAACTTGCAGAGCGAATTACAGCCGCTGAAAAGTCATCTGATCAAGCATTAACTGTTAACGATTGCTCACCAGTTCTGCCTATACAATCGCTGTGTATTTCACAGCAGTGCCAAGCAATCGAGATTAAGTAAATAATGCAATAAGGCCGGATACTATCACCACGCTGATGATACAAATCCCGGCCTTATATATGTACTTAACCTGCATTGTATTATGCACCCAGTAAGCATAAATGTAGCGAACAAAGTAACTTGCTGCAGTGCCAAATAATGCAAAAATAACTAAATACGCAAGTAAAATAATATCCACAGTCATGCCACTTCTTTAAAACATCTAGCCTCAGTGTAAGGGCTTAAAGAAGTAAAGGCAAAACCTTAGCTTTTTTTACTGTGTTCAATGAGTAATTCAGCCACGCGCTGCTTCACAGCACGCTTATCATCGGCTGCAACACCAAAGCGCTCAGCCAATAAAGCAATCTCTTCATCATTTAAGTTAAACGATAAACGCTGCCTGGTTTTTTTCGACTTAACGTCGAGCTCCAAAATCTTACGGATCATATCTGATGGCGTAAGCTCTTGGTCAATGGCTTGCTTCTTAATTGATTTTTGCACTTCAGAGCTTAAATCAAACGCCATTTGCGTGGCTCTAACGGCTTGCTCCTGACGCTGCCATTTGGCTTTTGCATCACTCACTTGGCATCCCCAGGAAATAAGTCAACAATATCGCTAATTGGTCTGGTTAACGTCAGTGATACCTCTGTTTCACCGCCTTCCCAAATCTCAATATTTAAACTATGCGATTCATCATCTGAGCTTAAACAGATCATTTCACACGGCTCACCACCTTCGTCTTCATAACGAGGTAAAGGTTTATTGCGGTAGTCCTTATTATGGAAATAACACACATAAGGTGCTTCTGATTGTTTGTAGCTCGATGCTAAAAAGTGACTAAAACGCTCCGGACTATTTTGCACGTTAATTGCCGTTAATTCGTCTTCATCAAAAATACGAGCGAACTCATCAAGGGTAAAAATCTCATCAACATCGTCGCGTTGAATTTTGATCGCCAAGTTTGCCCATTGCTCACCGTCATCTGATTCAATTTGCAAAAACACCACTTGGCCAGATTCACTCTCGAGTACCAACTCATACTCTGCACTACGTTGGTACTGATACGTTTGCACATCAATAACACGCAGTGTTTGTCCTTTTAACCAGCTTGGGTAAGCGAACGAATCAATCACTGTTAGCATATCACCAACAAGTAATTGGCTTGGATCAGTAAGCTGACGCTCTGGGGCTTTTTTAGATTTGAAAAAGTTAAACATAGGCTGACTCCTTGTTGAAGCAAAAAAGGTAACCCAGTGCGTGAGTTACCTTTTGTCTTTCCGTTAACTGATTAGCTATTTTGTTTTGCTTTAATACGCGCCAGAATATCCGCGCTTTTCGGATTGGTATCACCAATACCCGCTTCAGCCATTTTCGCTTTTAAATCATCGCCATTAGTATCAGCTTCTAATTGCTTAGCCGCACCTAACTGGTCTTGGCGGTCTTGCTGACGCTGCTTAATACGCTCAAGAGACTCACGTGCTGATGTCATTGATGAGCTGTTAGTATTTAGCGTGCTATTAACAGCCATTGTTGCTTGCTGAACACTCTCTGTCGTTTTAACCATCGTTAATTGACGTTGGTTTTCTTTAATCGACTTTTCAGCATCTTTAACTTGCTGCTTTAGTTGCACAATGTGGTTACTAAAACCAGCTAACACTTCTTCGTGCTCTGCTTTCTCAGCTTCAAAATCACCGATTTTTTCTGCGATTTCTAATGCTAGCGCTTCATTGCCTTTTTCAAGTGCTTGACCTGCATACGCTTCATGTTCTGCAATTGATGCATCTAGTGCGCTAATTTTACGCTTCGTTTGCATCTCTTTTGCCATTACTTCGGTAAGGCTTTTTTTAGCGCGTTGTAGGGCATTTTGTGCATCAGCAATTTCTTGTTCAAAGATACGGATACCGTTTGCATCAACAATTGCTTGTCCTGCTTCACGAGCGCCACCACGTACAGCTGTAAATAGTTTCTTTAAAATACTCATAATCTTAACTCCAGAAATTGCTAATTAATCGTTTAAATAAATGGTCACGGCTTCAAGTGCATCAATCGCATTGTCTGCCAGTGTTACCAACTCATGGGTAATATCATCAAACGATGAATTAACCGATAACGCGCCAAAAATAGCGTATTTATCATCAATTTTTGCAAATGCACTTAATGGAATTGGTACATTTAAACGTAGTAACGTTTCGTTTAACTCATTACGCATATCTGCTTGTACTTCGTTTTCAGCAAACAGGTAGCTTATACACAGTAGTTGCTCTTCTGTTTGGGTAACAAAGATAGGTAACTCATCATTCCCATCGACGATAACTTGTAACACATCTTGCTCACCTTCGTTGGCAATCAAGAAAGACTCAAAGCTCACACCTTCTGTTTCAAAAGAAGCCAGTTTGATTGATAGTTCATTTAATTCCATGTCTCACCTTTTTACGTTTTGACATATTATGTCTGAGTTAAGATTTGCATAGCCGACATATTATGTCAACTATAAAATATCAATTTTTGTACAATTCGGTTTCAACTTGCCACGCTTGGCGGTAATAATCATATAAGGTTCCTGAACCTAATCTATTGACTTCAATCGTGTTTACTTGTTCAAAAAAATGATTCGGAAACACAAAAGAAGCCAATAAATATTCTTTGCTTACCCAACGAGATGGCACGGGTAATTCGTTCGTTTCGCGAATTCGCTGACTTGCTGATTTGCCAGCGGTGGTCGCGATAGTCCAACCCCATTGACCAAACGAAGGAATATTCTGTTGGTATTGCTCAACATAACCAAAGCCAGCAGCTTTCATTGTTTTAGCAATACTTAAAAATGCTTTCTTCGCATGATAAGGCGATGTTGATTGCACGGCCACAGCCCCATCAGGTGCCAACAACTGACGCACATGATTATAAAAATAATCACTGTACATCTTATTAAGATCAGGGTGATTAGGGTCTGGTAGGTCAATTAAAATAGTGTCAAAGCGCTCGCCTTTAGCAAGCATAGCTTCGACCTCTAAAAAGGCATCTGCAATGCGAATATCAGCGCGGGGATCACTCATAGAGTGCTTATTTAGCGCTGTTAAACGTGTTCTGATTTCCTCTGGCGCATCATAGTCGCCGACATCATTACCAAATAAGTTTAACAACTGACCATCTAAGTCAACCAAGGTGACATGCTCTACTGGCCACTTCAAAACATCACGCAATGCAAGCCCATCACCACCCCCGATGATCAACACACGGTCGTGGCGATTTGAAGCCAACATAGCAGGATAGACAAGCATAGAATGATAAATTTGCTCATCCACACTTGAGAATTGTAAACGGCCATTGAGGTAAAGATCGGTAATTGCATTAGGCTGATTGCGGCTCAAACGCTCAGTTAAAACTAGGTGCTGATACTTAGTTGCTTGCGAGTAGATAACTTTATCTTTGTATAAAACATTGCTTAGGTTTTTCATCCAACTAGTGCCAAGCACAAGCACAAACGCAAAAAACACCAACAACAGCACATGGCAAACTAGCAGTAGCTTAGCGAAGCGAACATGTTGATGATAGCGCCATAAAAACACGAGACCAGCAATAATATTAAACAACGCCGTCCAAGCTGCTGCTTGCATAATTGGCATCGCAAGCATAATGCTCACCCAAATCGCAGCACCGACACCGGCACCGATATAATCCGCCCCGTAAATAGTTCCCGCATTATTTTCTAAAAAGCGGCCATAAACTTGCTGGCGAATACGCGCAATTAGCGGGATCTCCATACCGATCAATAGCCCGAGTAACAGACCAAACACATAGGGTAAGAAACGTGACCACTCTTGTAGCTTTTCAAATACATAGCCATTAAGTACGGTATCTGCAGGCAAGTTAAAAATTTCGGAGAAGATATGCGGCAATGAATAACTGACAGCGATAACACTCGCTATCGCTAAAATACAGCCCATGCCGACCAAGGCAATAATACTCTCTAGCCACGCGAAAGCAGTAAATGCATCTTTAAACCAACGTGCTAAAAATGCACCGATACCCATAGCGACAATCATGGTGCCGATCATGGCATAAATGGCACTCTCGACCGAGCCTAAGACACGACCAGCATAATGAGATAGCAGGTATTCATAAATAAGGCCGCACCCAGCGAGTACGGCCATAACAGTTATTAATAGGAAATCATGCCCAAGTAGATTGGCTCTACTTGGGGCGCTTGTTTTAGTAGACACTTAATTAGGCACCTAACAAGGTTGCCATGGTCGAACCAATCGCAAATGAGATTGCTGCAGAGATAGCTGCTACACCCACGTTCTTCTGGCGGTTCACTTCATCTGAAATATCACAACCAGATAGGATGATTTTGATAGTCACTAAGTGTAGTAAAATGAAAGCAACTAAACTCACTGCTGCACTTAATGCCCAGTAACCTAAACTAGCAACAATGTTGTCAGCCGCATAAGGAGCAATACCTGATGCTGCCGTTAATGCCAATGCACTACCCACTAAAAAGCCAGCATAACGAATACCTACTGCTAAGTTACCGTCAATAACCGCTTGCTGTAAGCAATCACCACTGCGATTAGTACGCTTGAATAACTGCACTCGATATTGACTGATCAGTAGCATCGCAATGCTGCCAATGGCAAAAGCTGCGATCACAATTGGAATACCATGCCAGCCTTCAGTTGCCACCCAAAATAAAGCTGAGCGAATGACAATCGCCACACTCACCACATGGCCAAAATCAATGAGTGCAGCAGTAGCATTACCTTTTACGATTTCGTCATGCAGGCTCACTTTACGAAGCGCTACCTTGTCTTGGAAGAAGTGACCTAGCTTGATAAGCACAATCGCCATCACACCATAACCTAGCATTTGTAATGCTTCTTGTTGTAAAGTCGGTGCAAATGCGCCGCTGCTCACGCCACTAAGAACAATAGCAAGTGCCACAAGCCCAGCCGCAAAACTAATACCAAAAGCAAAATTGTCACGTTCAGTTATTTCATCATTAGCGTGTAAGTTAGATACCCAGCCTTTGATAAATTTTAAGCTGACAAATAAAGCGATAATGATTGCAAAGTCGATTGCTAAAGCTTGCAACGACCAAGTTGTTATTCCATTAAATTCATACATATGTTGTAACTCCGGTGGTTATTCTTTTCACTACTTACCGCGGCTAATGCCACGTGATGTTCTGCTCGAGCTGTTGCGTAATGACCCAGAGCTTCTACTGTAACTACTGCTAGAAGCATAGCTACTACGTGTGCGTGGCGGCGTATAGCTGCTTCGGCTTAATCCAGATGCGCCACTACGCTTCTTGGCATACGGACTAGTGAATTGTTTACCTTGGCGTTGATAAGACTGACGAGTACGTGTCTCTACCGTTTGTTGTGCTTTAATCTGCTTTGGGCTCGAATAACGGTAACGGCCATAGTCATTGTAATAGCTGTACTTTCTGTGACGGCTCCAGCGACCATACTCAACTCGGTCGAATACATCGCCCAACATGCGATACATCCCGTACCATACCCAAAAGCTGGTACCGCTGCTATTTGTTTGCCATTGCCCATAGTTAGGGTTGCCAACTAACTGGTTACCAACACTTTCGCCTTCAGCAGCTTCACTAACTGCGCCAACGCGCGCCAATGACCCCTGCGACATATCAGCAAGCATATTGATAGGATCGGTAAGCGCATCTTGAAATAAAGATGGCTTGGCAGCATCACGAATAAGATCAAGTTGATGAAGAGTATCTTCATATGGTGGTATTAGATAAGTAGACTTAACATCAGCTAAGCGTTGTGTAAGACCTGAATAAATAGCCCCTTCACGAGTCGCATCAAGACTAATTACACGGGCGATCTCAGAAAGTTGCGGTTGCTGCTCAGCAAGCACCTTGCCGTATTGTTTAAGTATCGTCGCATTACGCAAAGAGCCATTATCAAGCGCTGTACCAAGTTGATTTAATTCAACTTCAGCTTTTTCTATGGATTGTTGTATTGTTTGTTTCAGCTGCTCTTCTTTCGACTCACAGCCCATAAGCAAGCTTACCAAACAAAACAGGCTAATAAGTTTCCAAGCTTTTATTTGAGACATTCATGTCACCTGATTGTGGTTTAAAAACGCAAATAGTTTTACATAGCTCAGGTACTAAACCAAGATTAAAATTGCAACAAAGGGTAAATTGGGTCGTGAATTGCTAGTTAGCAAGGGGAAGATTTAAAGGGCTGGCTTAGGTTGGGTAGAGCGAAGCGAAACCAAACACATCACAGAGCTATCAGCTTTCAGCCGTCAGCGATCAGCCGATAGGTGGAGGTTCTAGGTTCTAGGTTCTAGGCTCTAGGCTCTAGGCTCTAGGCTCTAGGCTCTAGGCTCTAGGCTCTAGGCTCTAGGCTCTAGGCTCTAGACAAAGTGTACTGTAGGAATGGCTTTAGCCATGAATGTGTTTGTAAAGGTCTTAATTCGGCACTGAAGTGCCTCCTACGGGGGTTGTTGCTGAGGGTGACTCTGTACTAAACAACCCCACAGTTCAACTGACGGCTGACAGCTGATAGCTCCAGACGCAAAAAAGCCCGACTCTTTCGAATCGGGCTTTCTTTAATTTGGAGCCTGGCGATGACCTACTTTCACATAGCAGCTGCTACACTATCATCGGCGCTGTTTCGTTTCACTACTGAGTTCGGCATGGGGTCAGGTGGGTCCAAAACGCTATTGTCACCAAGCAAATTTGGTTTAATTCGCTCTTTTGAGCAAATTAATAAATCTGGAATTCTGATATCAAGTAAAATCTACTTTAGTGTCTTAACTTCTGTCTGTTACGCTGTCATAAAACGCGTTTGGCGTTGTATGGTTAAGCCTCACGGGTAATTAGTACAGGTTAGCTTAATGGCTCRCACCACTTCCACATCCTGCCTATCAACGTTGTAGTCTTCAACGGCCCTTCAGAGACTTTAAAAGTCTAGTGAGAACTCATCTCGAGGCCTGCTTCGCGCTTAGATGCTTTCAGCGCTTATCAGTTCCGAACGTAGCTACCGGGCAGTGCCATTGGCATGACAACCCGAA